>JBIIYI010000326.1:0-3938 GCA_044346895.1 Phycisphaerales bacterium | reverse complement strand
CTTCGCCAGGACGACGAGGTGCGCGGCCTCCTGCAGCGGCGCCACGGTTGGATCCTCGTCGACGAGTACCAGGACACGAACCACGCGCAGTTCGTGATCGCGCACGCGCTCGCCGAACGCTCGCGCAATCTGTTCGTCGTCGGCGATCCGGACCAGTCGATCTACGGCTGGCGCGGCGCCGACATCTCGAACATCCTCGAGTTCGAGGAGCACTTCCCGGGCGCGGCCGTCATTCCGCTCGGCGAGAACTTCCGCTCCACCGGACACATCGTCTCGGCCGCGGCGGGGCTGATCGCGCACAACCGGCGCCGCAAGCACAAGGACCTCACCACGTCGCTCGGGGATGGCGAACGGGTCCGCCTCCTCAAGACGAACGACGAGTACGAGGAGGCCGACCGCGTGGCGGAGTTCCTCGCCGAGCGCGCGCGGTCGGGCGTCGCGTGGCGCTCGATGGCCGTCCTCTACCGGATGAACGCGCTGTCGCGCGTGGTCGAGGATGCGCTGCGACGGCGCATGATTCCCGCGACGATCGCGCGCGGCACGGCGTTCTACGACCGCAAGGAGATCAAGGACGCCATCGCGTATCTCCGCGTCTGCGCGAACCCGCGCGACGAGGTGTCGCTCAAGCGGATCGTGAACTTCCCCGCGCGCGGGATCGGCGACGTGACGGTGCGGAAGATCGAGGCCCACGCGGTCGCGAACGGCCTGCCGCTCATCGCGGCGTTCGCGCAGGCTCCGGCGGCCGGCGTCGTGACCGGGAAGACGGCGAAGGCGGTCGAGTCGTTCGTCGTCCTGATCCGGGATTTCGCGCGCAGTCTCGACGAGCGGCTGCCCGGAGACCTCGCGTCGTTCGTGAGCGAGGTGCTCGAGCAGAGCGGACTCGACCGGCTCGACGACCATTCGACCATCGAGGAGCGCGAGCGCGTGGCGAACCTCGAGGAACTCGTGTCGGCCGCCGCGGACTTCCGCCTTCCGGAAGCCGATCCCGCCGCCGACGTGCCCGTCGAGGCCGGGTACGACGCCGCGAATCCGCTGCCGGCGCAGCCGTCGCTCGGCGATGCGCTGCGCCTTTGGCTCGAGAGCGTGTCGCTCGTTGCGGACGCCGATGCGGTCGACCCCGAGCAGGGGAGCGTGACGCTCATGACGCTCCACGCGGCGAAGGGGCTCGAGTTCGATTCGGTCGCGGTGATCGGCGTCGAGCACGGCATCCTTCCCCACAGCCGCGCGAGCGAGGGGGAGGATGCGATCGAGGAGGAGCGGCGGCTGCTCTTCGTCGGGATGACCCGCGCCGAGCGGGCGCTCGTCGTGAGTTCGGCGGCCGTGCGCACGGTGCGCGGCGTGCGCCAGGCGTCGATCGAGAGCGAGTTCATCCGGGAGATTCCCGGCGGGCACGTGGCGCGGACCGATCTGGTCGAGCGGTTCAGCGGATCGCGCGTCGAGTATGACGATCCGGAGGCGTTCGGCGACGTCGACGTCGGGGAGATGTTCCCGATCGGCTCGATGGTGCGGCATCCGATCTTCGGCGTGGGGAAGATCGAGTTCCTCGCGCGCGGCTTCGGCGGTACGCGCGCGCGGATCGCGTTCCGATCGGTCGGACTGAAGACGCTGATCGTCGAGCACGCGAAGCTGAGCCGGGCGTGAACCAGGGCGCATCGACGACGGTGCCAGGCACCAACCGCGCACCGACCGCGCACCAACCGCGTGCGGCCGTGATGCTTCAGGTCGGTGCCGGGCACCCCATCGAGGTGACGCCGACGAGCTGCTTGGCGCGAGTTCGGCAGATCCGACGCGGAGACTTCCCAGGTGCCGGGCACTTTCTCGGTACAGCCCGGTCCCGCATGGTTGATCCGCGGTTGGTGCCAGGCACCAACCAGGCACCGGGTGGAGGTGCGGTCGGGAAGGGGGCGGCGGGATTCACGCCGCGCGCTGGGTGGCGGATGCCGCAAGCGCCGACAGGGCGTCGAACGCCGCAGCCTTGTACAGCTCGGTGAGCGACGGATAGTTGAAGCACGTCTCCACGAGGTGCTGGATCCCGTGTCCGCTTGCGATCGCGAGCTGGCCGAGGTGGACCAGTTCCGTCGCATCCTCTCCGACCACGGAAACGCCCACGAGCGCGCGCGTCCGGCGATCGAAGACCGCCTTCAGGAGCCCACGGTCGTCGCCGAGCATGCGGCCGCGCGCGTTGCCCCGGTAGTGGGCGCGGCCCACCACGACCTCGCGTCCGCCCGCGACCGCCTCCTCCTCGGTGAGGCCGACCGAGCCGATCGCGGGAATCGTGTAGATCCCCATCGGCACGGTGTCCGCGAGCCTCGTGAGGAACGGAATGCCGAACATGTGGCACGCCGCGATGCGGCCCTGCTCCATGCTCGTCGAGGCGAGCGCGGGGAATCCGATCACGTCGCCCGCCGCGAACACGCTGTGGCACGCCGTGCGGTAGTGCGCATCGACCTTGATGTTGCCGCGCTCGTCGGGCACGACGCCGACCTGCTCGAGGCCGAGTCCGCGCGAGTTGCCGTTCCGGCCGAGCGACCACAGCACGCAGTCGGACTCGAGCGTCTCGCCGTCGGCGAGCGTCGTGCGCGCGCGGCCATCGTCCATGCCCTCGACCTTCGCGACGCCGCGTCCGAAGAGGAGCCGGATGCCGACGTCCTCCATGCCATGCTGCAGGATCTCGCGGATCTCGCCGTCGAGGAACCGCATGAGCGTGCTGCGCGGCTCGACGAGCGTGACGTCGACGCCGAGTTCGCCGAAGATGCTCGCGTACTCGCTGCCGATCACGCCGGCGCCGACGATCACGAGTGATCGCGGCATCGTCTCGAGCTCGAGGATGCCGTCCGCATCGACGATCGCGGGGTGCCGGAAGTCGACGGTCTTCGCGCGCGCGGGCGAGGAGCCCGTCGCGACGAGGATGAACTCGGTCGAGATCAGCTCGCGCGTGCCGTCGGCGCGGACGACCGCGACGGTGTGCGGATCGACGATCTCGCCGCGGCCGCGGATGATCTCGACGCCGGCCGATTCGAGCGATCCCTCGATCCGGTCGTGCTCCTCCATCTGGACGAGCGTGCGGCGCGCCATGAAGCGCTGCATCGAGAGTCCCTGCGGCACGACGGCGTCGTAGCCCGGGATCGGTCGGCGCCGCATCGCGCTTGCGACGAGCGCCGTCTCGCGCAGCGCCTTCGAGGCGACCGTGCCGGTGTTGACCATCGCGCCTCCCGGGCGCGGCGCCATCTCGACGATCGCCGCCCGGCGGCCGAACTTCGCCGCCACCAGCGCGGCCTTCTCGCCCGCGGGCCCGGATCCGATCGAGATGAGGTCGTAGGACGGCACGGATCGGCCATCGGCACGGCCGACGGGCGACTTCAGCCCGCACTGGGATTCCCGGTCCTCACGCGGGGGGATGGGGCAAAAACCGCGCCCGGTGGAACGGGCCACCGGGCGCCGGAAGTTCGAAACGCGATGCGACGGTCGCTCGTCAGCGGCAGCAGCCGGTCTGCCACATGAGGAACGACCACTGGTCGACCTCGTCCTCGATGCGCTTCGCGAGCGGCTTGCCCTGCCCGTGGCCCGCGTCGCGGTCGACCCAGAGCATGATCGGCTTGGTCGCGACGTCGTTCGCGGCGAGCTCCTGCACGCGCGCGACGAACTTGCGCGCGTGGAGCGGATGGACGCGCGAGTCGTTCTCGCCGGCGGTGACGAGAAGCGCGGGGTACCGCGCTCCCGCCTTCACGTTGTGGTACGGCGAGTACGCGCGGAGCCACCGGAAGTCCTCGGCGTTCTCGCTCGAACCGTACTCCGGCGTCCAGTACCGCGCGATGAGGAAGTCCTGGAAGCGCAGCATGTCGAGGAGCGGCACGCCGACGATCGCGGCCGCGAAGAGGTCGGGGCGCTGCATGCTCGCGACGCCCGTCAGGAGCCCGCCGTTCGAGCCACCTTCGATC
>JBIIYI010000025.1:0-13227 GCA_044346895.1 Phycisphaerales bacterium | reverse complement strand
GGGAACGCGCTCAACTTCAATATCGGGGCGACGACGGAGATGATGATCGACATCGCGGGCGAGGTCGGCATCGGGACGACGACTCCCTCCGCGAAGCTCCACATCCAGGGCGGCACCGACTCGGCGCTGACCGGAGGCGGATTCATCATCACGGGCGCGACGAACGGCCTCAATCTCTCGATCGACGACAACGAGATCATGGCCCGCAGCAACGGCGCCGCGTCGACGCTCACGCTCAACAACGATGGTGGCAACGTCTCGATCTGTCCGCAGGGCATCGGCCGCACCGGCATCGGCACCGCGCCGACGGGCGCCGCCGTCCTCACCGTCTACGACAGCCTCTGGATCAACGGCACGCAGCCGCGTCTCGACATCGGCCCGGACGGCTTCATCCTCATGGACGACGGAGCCGACATCACGATCACGAACGGCGGACTCGAGGTGAACACGCCGAGCGCGGGAAGCACGTTCTTCAACCGCACCGCGACGGACGGCTCGCTCATCAACTTCAAGAACAACGGCGTCACGGCGGGCAACATCTCCGTCTTCGGATCGACCGTGAGCTACAACACGTTCACCGGATCGCACCACGCATGGACCGACGTGCCGGTCGCGCATGGCGCGCTCGTGCGGCTGACGGGCAGCAACCACAAGGCGCACGCCGGCCCCAACTGCGAGCCGGTCTACGGCATCGAGACCACGACCCGCGCGAACGATCCCTCGGCCATGGGCGCGTATCTCGCGCCGCCGGACGCGTCCGATCCGGACAGCCACCACCTCGTCGCCGCCGTCGGCAACGGCGAGATGTGGGTGGTCGATTCCGGACGCGGCGATCTCGCGCCGGGCGACTTCCTCATCTCGTCGGACGTCGAGGGCTGCGCGATGCTCGACGACACCGAGCGGTTCACCGTCGGTCACGTGGTGGCGCGCGTCGCCGAGCCGATCCGCTGGGCGGACGTGAAGGCGTCGCCGGACGGACTGCGCCGCGCGCTCGTCTCGATCTTCTACGAGAACTTCGAGCGTCAGGGCGATGCGGCCCGGACCGCCGCAGCGATCGACGAGCTTCGCGATGCGAACGCCACGCTGCGCGCCGAGAACGCCGAACTGCGTGCGCGGCTCGAGGCGATCGAGCGCATGATGCGCGGGATCGCGGCCCAGTCGGCCGGAGGTCGCCCGTGACGCGCCGGCTCATCGTTTCCACGGGCGCGGCGTGCCTGATGACCGTGACCGCGCTTGCCGCGGCGGGTGGCGGCGGCGTCTGGCTCGGCGCGTACTCGGTCACGGGAAGCGTCGGCACGTCGAGCGGCGGCAAGCTGTCGCTGAAGGGCGTCATCGGCCAGTCCGAGGCCGGCGGCGCGAGCATCGGCGGCGGACTTTCCGTCCAGGGCGGCTTCTACGCGCCGCCGCCCGTCCTCTCGTGTCCTCCCGATCTCGATGGCGATGGCGTCGTGGGCGCGGCCGACCTCTCGCTCCTCCTCGCATCGTGGGGCGCGCCAGGCGAGGCGGACCTCGACGGCGACGGAATCGTCGGCGCCGCCGACCTCTCGCTCCTCCTCGCCGCATGGGGTCCGTGCGACTGACGCGAGAGCGCTCGCGCGATCGTCCGCGCGAGGCGACGCGGGAGATCCTTCAGACAACCTCAGGCCGCGCGTCCGATCGGGCGCGCGGCCTGTTTCGTGATCGCCGCCGGTCGCGCGGCCGGGATCGGCGCGGCACGCGCGCGTCGAACGCAGCGTCGATCCGACGCGACCCCTGCCGTTTTCCTGGACGACCCGCACCATCCAGCGTGCGTCGACAGGGTCTGCGTCTCGCACGAAACAGACGCGAGGGCGAAGGCGAGCTCCGTCGAACGCTCGCCAACCGCGTCGCGCGTGGCGACCATCAGGGCAGCCGCTACACTTTCCATTCCACATGTGCGGGCTCCTTGCTTCATTCACCTCCTCGCCCCTCGCCGACGATGCGGCTTCTCGGGCCCTCACCTGCATGGCACAGCGTGGCCCCGACGCCGAAGGCCGATGGCGGGATGGAAACGTCTTCTTCGGACATCGCAGACTCGCGATCGTGGACCTTGATCCCCGGTCCGCGCAGCCTCTCCAGTCGGCCTGCGGCCGCTACGCCATCGTCTTCAACGGCGAGGTCTACAACTACAAGTCCCTGCGCCAGGAACTCGAAGGAAAGGGCGCCCGGTTCCGAACGACGTCCGACACCGAGGTGATCCTCGAGCTCTTCGCCGCAGAGGGCGAGGCCATGCTGCCGAAACTCCACGGCATGTTCGCGTTCGTCGTCTGGGACAAGGTGACGAAGAGGGCGTTCGCCGCCCGCGATCCGTACGGCATCAAGCCGCTCTACCTCGGGAAGACGAAGGACGGGGTGATCCTCGCGTCCCAGGTGAAGGCGATCCTCGCCACCGGACTCGTCGATCGAGCGCCGGACCTTCGCGGTCAGGTTGGCTTCTGGATGCTCGGCAGCGTGCCCGAGCCGCACACCTGGTTCCGCGACATCCAGGCCGTTCCCGCAGGACACTGCCTCTGGATCGACCAGCAGGCGGCCGGCACGGCGAGGTGCTGGCACGACATCGCTGAACACTGGCGCACGGCCGCCGCGCAGCCGGCCGCCGAGATGCCTGCCGACGCCGTGCAGAAGCATGTCCGCGAGGCTCTGCGCGAGTCCATCGCGCGGCACCTCGTCGCCGACGTTCCCGTGGGAGTCTTCCTCTCCGGCGGCATCGATTCGGGCGCCATGGCCGCCATGATGAAGGAGGCCGGGGTCCGCGACCTTCAGGGCGTCACGATCGCGTATCGCGAGTTCGAAGGTCGTCACGAGAACGAGGCCCCCGTCGCGGCCGAACTCGCGCGCACCTATGGGATCAGGCACCACGTGCGCGAGGTCGGCCGGGAGGAGTTCGTCGCCGATCTTCCCCGCATCCTCGAGTCCATGGACCAGCCGAGCATCGATGGCATCAACACCTGGTATGCGAGCAAGGCGGTCGCCGAGCAGGGACTCAAGGTCGTCGTGTCGGGCGTCGGCGGCGACGAACTCTTCCTCGGATACGAGAACTTCCGCGAACTCCCTCCGCTTGTCGCCCGGTGGCGCATGATCAGCCGGGTGCCCGGAGCGCGCGCCGTCGCAAGCATGCTCGCGAAGCTGCAGGCGTCGCGGACCGGCAACGCGCGCTGGCGTCACGCGGCGGAGTGGCTGCAGACCATGGGCGGCGCGTGGTGGATGCGCCGCAGCTCCAACGCACCCGAGTCGGCGCGCGCGCTGATGGGCCACGCCGCCGACGCGGCGCTCGCGGGCTTCACACCCGATGCCTGGGTGCACGCGATGTCCGGAGAACTCGCGGACGACCTGGTGCTCTCGCTCGCCCAGATCGAGTCGACGACGTACCTCCGCAACCAGCTGCTTCGCGACAGCGACTGGGCGAGCATGGAACACAGCGTCGAGCTGCGAACGCCGCTCGTCGACGCGCATCTGCTGGCCAACCTCACCCCCGTCCTCGCGCAGTTCCACCGCTTCCCGGGTAAGACGCTGCTGGCGAACGCACCGGACCACCCGCTTCCCGACTCCATCGTGCACCGCCGCAAGACGGGCTTCGGGATCCCGGTCGTGCGGTGGATTCAGGAGATGGATGCGCAACGGGGTTCATCCACGACGGGTGTCGTCGCGCAGCGCAATGCGTTCGTCCGCGTCGTTGCCGCAAGCGCGGATCGCATCCGAAAGGACAGCGGAAGGTGAGCGCGGCCAAGCCGAAGGTGCTCTGCTTCGTCGACTACTACCTTCCCGGCTACAAGGCCGGCGGCCCGACGCGCACCATCGTGAATCTGGTGAGCCTGCTCGGCGACGAGATCGACTTCAGCCTCGTCACGCGCGATCGCGACTTCGGCTCGGACCAGCCGTACCAGGGCGTCGGAATCGACACCTGGAACGATGTCGGCAAGGCACGCGTCTTCTATGCGAGCCCGCGCATGTTCTCCCTCGGCGGCATCCGCCGCCTGCTGCGCGAGACGCCGCACGACGCGCTCTATCTCAACAGCTTCCTCAGTCCGAAGACGACCGGGCTCCCGCTCCTCCTCCGGCGACTCGGACTCTCTCAGGGGAAGCCGACGGTCCTCGCGCCGCGGGGCGAGTTCTCGCCGAACGCGCTCGCGCTGAAGGCGCGCAAGAAGCGGGTGTACCTGCGATTCGCGCGCCTCATCGGCCTCTACAGGGGCCTCATCTGGCAGGCGTCGAGCGCGAGAGAGGTCGAGGACATCCGCCGCATCCAGCGAGACGTGGCGAAACGCATCATCATCGCGCCGAACCTGCTTCCGCCTCCACGGGAGGTCGCGCGCGATGGCGCGGCGCGCACGCCCGGCCCGCTCAGGATGGTGTTCCTCTCGCGCGTCGCCCCGATGAAGAACCTCGACTTCCTGCTCCGCGCTCTCGCGCTGACGCGCGTGGAAGTCAGCCTGTCGATCTTCGGCACCCGGGACGAACCTGCATACTGGGAGGAGTGCGAGTCGCTGATCGCGGCGCTGCCGAGGAACGTCGCCGCGGAGTACCGCGGGCCGGTGACGCCCGAGCAGGTGCCCGACACGTTCGCCCGGCACGACCTCTTCGTGCTGCCGACACGTGGCGAGAACTTCGGCCATGTGATCTTCGAGTCGGTCGCCGCGGGAACTCCCGTCCTCCTGTCCGACCAGACGCCGTGGCGGACGGACCCCGACGGCGCGATCGAGACGCTGCCGATCACCGATCCACGCCCGTGGGTCGAGGCGATCGAGCGCTGGTCGGTGCTCGGGGAAGGGGAACTCGCGGCGCGGCGCGCGGCAGCCTTGCGCTTCGCCCGCAACTACATCGCGACGAGCCCCGCCCTCGAGGACAACCGCTCGCTGTTCCGCGAGGCCATCGCGCTCGGACGCTCTAAAAAGTGACTCTGCCTCGGCGCGACCGCGCTCACCCGAAGCCGCCGGACGTGGCCTGAGGCACGGGAACCTGCCCGCCGAATCCACCCGCGGCGTTCTCGCGCAGGCCGTGGAAGACCATGCTGAGGTGTGCGCTGAAGATGGCGAGGAGTGAAGTGTCCATCGCGAGATCAGACGTGACACCTGTCGCAGGATCGAAGCGCGCGCTCGCAAGCCCTTCGCGTTTCCAAAGACGCAGCACCGACAAGAGATCGACGCGCGGAGTACCTTCTCGACGAATCACGAGCACGCGCTCGATGCCCGCCGACATCAACGCACGCCCCGATGGGAAATCCTGTGGGAACACCATCCAACGATTGTCGAACATCGACGGCGATGCCACGCCAACATGTCGATTGGAGTCGAGAAGGAACGCCGGCGGCGCATCATCGGGCATCGCGAGCGTCTGCAGCAATTCCGCGCCATCGTGCAGTGCTGCGATCAACGGATCGACTGCGACCACTTCTTTCCCGATGCCTTGCGTGAGGTTGTAGAGCGGAACCGGCCGAAATCCACGCTCCGCGAGCGCAAGTCCGCACGCGATTCCCTCGACGCCTGGAAGATCGACCACGACGGCGTGGCGACCTGAGCCGAGCGGCATCGCTCCTGCGCTGGTCCATGGAACACGCTCTGCTGGCGCAACGGCTGTCGGCGGCAGATACGTGAACAGCGCGGGCTTCGCCCATGCAGACCAGCGACTTGCCACCGGAGCCCACATCTCGAAGAGCGCTCGCGCATCGGTCAAGGGTTTCATACGCGGAGAAGTGGAATCATCAGAGTGAAGCATGTTGAAACCTTTCTTCGTGCAGAGACTCGAGCGAAGAAGTACGCGAAGAAACAAGTGACGTCTCAAGTGACGTCTCAAGCGACGTCTCGAGCGACGCATCGAGCAGCACCGCGGCATCCTGCGCGCGCCCGTCGATGAGGGCGCGCGGCGCGACGCGCGCGTACGCCCCCGCCGCGCGGCCATCGACGACGTAGACGCCGATGCAGACGTGGAACAGCTCTGCCGCGCCGTCGCGCGCACCGACGTCGGCGGCGGCATTCGCTCCCGCCGTGCGGAGCGGCAGCGATTCGAAGCGCCGCTGCACGCACCACGACTTCGGGAAGAGCCTCGCCATCAGTCGCGCGCGTCGCGCCTGCGATGCGCCGGTCGCGCCGTCGATCACGACGCCTTCGCCGATGCGGCCCCAGACGGGCTTGAGCACCGAGCCGCCCGGCACGATGCTCGGCGCGAATCGTCGCAGCCCGATCGGCCCGACCTCGGGAACGAGCGCGCGCCACGTCGGCGCGTCGATCCCGAGCGCGCGCATCGTGATCGGCAGGCGCTTCCCCTGCAGGAGGAGCGCCGCCGGCGGATTCGAACGGACGATGCCCGCGGGGAGCGCGCGCCAGCGGCCGCGCGCCGCGCGATCGAGATTCCCGAGCCACTCGCACGGAAAGAAGCGCATCACCGCGTCGACCTCGGCGCCGCTCGTCGAGAGCCGCGCGCGCGATCCGGACGGCCCGACGTGCACGGGCGACGCGAGATGCGCGCGCACGCCGAGCGCGGCGAGTTCGGCGCCGATCCGACGCACGACCTGCTGGTCGTCGGTGTAGCTCGTCGCGTGGACGAGCGCCGCATCTCCGCCGGGTGCGCGCTCCGCGATCGCCCGCGCGAGGATGCGCGCCGGATCCGGGAGGCATGAGAGGCCGGGCAGCCGATCGGCGACGATCCGCGTCAGCGCGCCCGCCTCGATGAAGCCACCCGGGACGTCCGCGTTGATCTCGGAGACGCGCCAGCCTTCGGTCGTCGGATGGAAGTCGAATCGCGCGAAGCGCGCGTCGCGCGCGGACGGCGGCGGCGACGCCGCGATGATCGCGCGCACCTTCCGCGGGATCCCGAGCGCGCGCCACGAGCGGCGCTCGGCGAGCAGCGCGCGCTCGACGGCGGAGAGCTCGGTCCACGCGCGCTCCGCAAGCGATGCGATCGCGCGCCAGGCCGACGGCGCGAGGCGGATCGCGAACGGCGCGACCGTCTCCTCGTCGTAGGTGCGCGGATCGAGCTTCCCCGCCTCGAAGATCGCGCGCATGCGGATCTCGCGCCGCTCCGCGGCGTCGAATGTGCGCGACAGCGCGATCACACGGGCGCTCCCAGCGTGAAGATGTAGCCAACAGCCGCGAGGAGGTACACGACGCCCGTGGTGCGGTCGGCCCAGAGGTTGCCGTCGACCTCGCGTGAAAGCGAGACGCGCGCGGCGATCGTGTCGGCGACCACGTAGAGGACCGCCGGCCACCCGAGCCGGAGGAAGTCACCGGTCGCCGCGGCGAAGCCGGTCCAGTCGCCTGCGACCGAGCGCCCGAGGATCGCGCCGATCGCGATGAACATGCAGCCCGCGCGGAAGGCGATGCCGCGGTCGCGGTCGACGAGGATGCGGTAGGCCGTGCGATTCAGCGCGGCATGTACGACCACGAGCGCGTAGAGGCCGAGATGCGCGAGCACCGCGCAGTAGAGCACCACGTGGAAGCCGGGGCCATCGCCGATGTTCGCGCCCGCGTACGCGCAGACGCTCGCGAGCGTCGCGGTGTAGAAGAGCGTGTGCGCCGCGCGATTGCGCCGCTCGAACATGTCGGGAACCTTCCAACCGTACAGGCGCAGCGCGATCGTGTTGACGGCCGCGAAGGCATAGCCCATCACGAGATAGAGCAGTACGTACTTCGCGTCAGGCTTCACGTCGCTCGCGGCGAAGTTGAGCAGCACGTAGAAGACGACCGCACCGATCGAGAACCACGCCGAGACGGTCGCGAGGCAGCCCAGGCCTCCACCCGGTCGCATGCGACCGTCGGGCGTGCTCCACAGCCGCCGATCGACAGCCGCACCACGGACGGCGAGGACGCCCCAGCCGATGATGCCGACGACGAGCGACGCGATGAGTGCGAAGACTTCGGGCTCAGACATGCCGTCAATCTACTCGCGCAGGCCGAACGCCGTCACGAACCGCGCACCAACCGGGAATCCCGTCGCGGCGCGGCGATTCGCCGATCGACGTGCGACCCGCTGCGCTCGAGGTCTTCCGCAGCGCGTGGACAAAAAGCACCGCGAGCCCGCGCATGCGGGCTCGGCGGCGTCTTCTGCTCAATGTCGATGCAGTGACCGTCATGCGTGGCGAAGACCGCGCCATCCGTCCCGTGCGGCGCTCCGTCGCGCGCGAACCGTCGATCAGCCGCACGCTCCCCACGAGACGAGAAGCTGCGAGAGATCCGACGCCCCGACCGTTCCGTTGCCGTCGAGATCCGCGGCGCCGCCCGCCGTTCCCCACGCGACGAGGAGGAGCGACAGGTCCGACGCGCCGACCGTCCCGTCGCCGTCGATGTCCTCCGTGCACGGCGCGGGAAGCACCGTGAGTTGCGCGGGCGTCGACACCTTCGAGGCGCACGTCGTCGACGCGCGGCAGGTGTAGGTCCCGGCGACCGCCGCGCCCGCGGTCACGGACAGCGTCGTCGAGGTGGCGCCGGAGTAGGCGCCGCCATTCGAGATCTCGACGCCGTTGCGGAGCCAGCGGTAGGTGATGCCGGTGTTCGCCTCGGCGACGGCCGTGAAGGTCGCCACCTGACCTGCGGGAACCGACTGCGACTGCGGGAAGTTCACGAAGACCGGCGTGTTGCAGCCGACCGCCCACGACTCGAGCGCGGCGCGGATCCGCTCGCGGTAGAGCTCCGCCCAGTTGGCGTAGACCGCGGCGATGTTCGTGCCGTCGTGACCGAAGGTCATGCCGACGTACTCGCGCGGGACGATCGTTCCATCGATCTGCTTGAAGGGAATGCGCACGATGCCGGCGATGCCTCCCCAGAGATCCGAGTTGCAGCCGTATCCGCCGTCCTTGTAGCGGTACCAGAAGGCCCAGCGGAACTCGTTGAGCTCCGCGATCGAGAGGCCGAGGCCGGCGGCCTCCTCGGTGATCATGGCGGAGAAGTGACCCGTGCCGAACGTGTTGCTGCCGAACATGACGTCCCAGAGCTGCTCCTCCCACGCCTCGTTGAAGAACTGGTTCGTGGCGGCCTTCTCGTAGAGCGAGCAGATCCCGCGCGCGGGGCCCGTGTTCGGCGTGTTGCCGCAGAGGCAGCCGAGCGTGTGGTTGAGCGTGACGCCCGCGATGCCGTTCGATCCGAGCCACGAAGTCAGCGCGGCGTTCCCGCCGCATCGGTTGGCGATGAGCAGCGTGGCGTTGTTGTCGGACTGATTGAGCATGCGCCAGAGGACGTTGCGGATGGGCTCGTTGACCGCGTTCGACGCATTGCCATCGGGGCATTCATCCGGATTCATGGTGTCGGAGTTGTAGACGATGGAGTCGAGCCCGAGCGGACCCTCGAGCCCCTGCGACGCGCGCTGCACCTCGCGCACCGCGTGCACGAACTTCATCGTGCTCGCGATCTCGGCGGGGAAGTCCGCGTTGAGCTGCGCGAGCACCGGCCCGCCGACCTCCTTGAGGTAGAAGCCGTAGGTCGAGTCGGTGGCGGGGTCGATCAGCGCGCGGATGCGCGATTCGAGGGCGTTCGTGTTGTCGACGTAGACCACGAAGAACTTCGTGGCGCCGTTCGCGTCGGTGTAGCGCTCGACGTCGATCGGCCTCGCGCCGAGCGCGTTCGCCTGCGCGAGGATCTGCGTCGAATCGAGCCCGTAGTGGTACCACCAGCCGCGGATCGGCTTGTTGACCTGCACGACGTTGAAGGTCGGCTGCACGCCTCCGCCGCCCTGCGTCGCGACCTCCACGTCGGTCAGGAAGCCGGGATTCGCGTTCACGAGGCTCACGATCTGCGCGGGCGTCCTGCCCCACGACCAGAGGCTCGAAGCCGCCGCGGCGCCCGAGTTGCTGACCGCGACGCCCGACCAGCGCGTCGCGCCGCCGATCGTGTAGCGCTGCAGGTTGATCGCGCGGAGGTTGTTGTCGTCGGTCCACGTGTCGATCGCCGAGGTGGAGGTCTGCGCGTAGAGCCAGCCCCAGCCGGGCACGGCGTCGTCGCCCGCGTTCGAGACGAGGACGGCCGTGTGCAGCGTCGATCCGCCGCTCTCGAAGGGCTGCAGGTCGATCAGGCGCTTTCCCGCGAGCGCGCCCGAGATCGTCGCCTCGGTCGCGCCGGCGAACCACGTCTCGCCCGAGTTCGCGTAGTCGCCGGAGTTCTGCACGAGGACGGCGTCGAAGCTGTTCGCCGCGACGCGGTCGATGTCGATGATGCGGTAGCCGTAGCCGCGGTACGTGTTGACCTGCGCTTCCGTCGCGCCGAGGAGCACGTAGTAGCCCGTGGGCGTCGTGACGCTCGGATCGACCTGCGCCACGGCCGTCGACGAGATGGCGAGGGTCGACGCGGCGAGCGAGATGGTCGCGGCGAGCGATGCGGCGGCGCGCTGGCCGACCGACGTTCCGAGAAGGGCGATGGATGGGACGTGCATGGGTTCCTCGAGTCTTCTGATGAGGTCCCTTCGGGATTGGGAACCCGACGGGTGATTCGGAGCGACGCCGGCTTCGGGAGAACGCCCGCGTCGCACGAGGAGACAGCGAAACCGCGCATGGCCCGAGGCGCGCACCGCGGAATCCGGGAAATCACGCCATCCCGCCGTCGCGGACACACCCTCCGTCGCCGCATCGGGCCGCGAGGGGCTGCGAGGGGCTGCGAGGGCCCGCGAGGCGCGGCGCGGGGCTGTAAGGACCGGCGCGGGTCTGCGAGGAGCTACACGGGCCGCCGCTCCCGCCGCGCCTCGTGGGCGGCCACGACCGCGTCCCACGAACCGTCGAACGCCCATTCGTAGTTCCTCCAGCGGCCGATCGACTTCCGGTTGATCGGTTGCCGCACCTGCGCACGCGAAAGCGTGTCGGCGCCCTTCGGGTTCAGTTCGGGCGAGAGGACGCGCTCGTCCATCGCGAGCCCCATGCGCGCAAGGACGCGCGCCGCATCGGCCGCGGGATCCTCGACGAGATCCTCGTAGACGATCCGCTCGTTCGGAAGCCCGAGCGCGTCGAGCGCGGCGGGCACGACGCGCCGCTGCGCCTCGATGACCTGCCGGATGGCGGCGAAACTGCTCGTCCACTCGTACGTCGCCGGGTTGAAGTACGAGAGGAAGATGCTGGTCGCGACGTCGCGCGGATCTCGGTCGACCGAGATCGCCACCGCGCCCGGGAAGATGGTCGCGATCTCCGGCAGCGCGCGCCACGACCGAAGGCTCTTGTCGAGCGTCCACGCCGCGCCCGCGCGGCGGATCTGCGCGGCGCCCGCGAGGTAGCGGCGGCGGAGGTCGTCGACGAGCGCCTGCGGCACCGCGCCCGGCACGCGCAGCCACATCGGATGCGACGTCATCGCGCGGCACACGTGGTCGAGGCCGTCGAACTCGCCGATGCCGCCGATCGACGGATGCCGGTCGAGCATCTGCTCGAGCAGCGTCGTGCCCGAGCGCGGCATCGCGACGACGAACGCGAGG
Source organism: Phycisphaerales bacterium (assembly GCA_044346895.1). Lineage (GTDB taxonomy): Bacteria > Planctomycetota > Phycisphaerae > Phycisphaerales > SM1A02 > QWPT01. The sequence continues at coordinate 1,833 of JBIIYI010000025.1, read as the reverse complement.
TCGGGCGCGCGCTCGGCGCGCGGCGCGAACGGCATCGGTTGCTTCGCGAGAAGCCGCAGCTGCTCGTCCGCGAGGCCGAGCCAGGGCGCGAGGTCGACGGGCCCGGTCGTCGCGCGATGGACCTCGGTCGCGAGATCGAACGCCTCGCGATACCTCTTCATCCGATCGAGATGTCCGACCGCCTCGAAGCCCGCGTATCGGCGCACGATGAGGTGCGCGCGCGAGCGGAAGACCGCCTTCAGCGCCTCGATGCCCGCCTCGGCATCCTCGCGGAAGCGCGTGCGCGCCACGTGCAGCTGCGCGCGCTCGTCCTTCGTCCAAGCGCCGCCCTTCCGGACGAACTCCGAATGCTCGTCGTGCCGGCCCGCGCCGTGGAGCGCCTCGAGGAGGTTGATCGCCGCCTCGGACGCGTGCGGGCTGCGGCCGCCGGCCACGCGTCGCATCGCGGCGAGCGCGGGCTCGGTGCGGCCGAGGTGGAAGTCCATGTTCGCCCGCAGGAGGAGCGCCAGGTCGTCGTTCGGCGAGATCGCGAGCGCCGCGTTGAGATCGAGCTCCGCGGCGATGTTGTCCCGGAGCCGCAGGTGCGCGCGCGCCCGGCCGAGGAGTCCGATGAAGCTGCCGGGAGAACGCGCGAGGAGCTCGTTCGCGGCGGCGATCGAACCCGCCGCGTCGCCCGTGGCGAGCAGTCGTTCGATGCGTGCGGCAGGCGTCTCTCGGGAGGCCATGGCGCGAGTGTATCGGCCGTGGTGCGGAATCTCCGCGCCGGCGCCGCGCCCCCGCGGCCTGAACGCCGTCCCCTTCCTGATATCCTCCCCGCCCCCATGGCCACCGCGCAGCTTCCGATCCTCCAGTTCGTCGCCCGCAACTACAGGAACTTCAACGCGCGCTCGACGCGCGACGCGCTGTTCGCCTACTGGGACCACATCGAGTCGGGCGGTCGCATGTACTGGGCCGTCGCAGGCGCGATGAGCTCGGCGCAGCTCGGGATCTCGCTCGCGCCCGCGATCCGCGCCGGCCTCGTGCACGGCCTCTCGGTGACGGGCGCGAACCTCGAGGAGTCGCTCTTCCGCCTCGTCGCGCACCACTCCTACAAGGACTTCCCCGACTACCGCTACTTCACCAAGGAAGACGACACGAAGATCCTCAAGCAGCGCATGCGCCGCGTCACGGACACGAGCATTCCCGAGGACGAGGCGTTCCGTTCGGTCGAGAAGATCCTCGTCCCGATGTGGAAGCGAGCGACCGCGAACGGCGAGCGCCGCTTCTGGCACGAGTACTTCTACGAACTCATCCTCTCGATCCCGAAGTCGAAGTACGAGGGCAACCCCGACGACTGCTGGCTGCTCGCGGCCGCGAAGGCGAACCTGCCGATGGTCGTCCCCGGCCACGAGGACTCGACCTTCGGCAACATCTTCGCGTCGCACGTGAAGTTCAACGATTGCAGCGCGTCGATCGTGAAGAGCGGCATCGAGTACATGGGCCGGCTCTACGACGACTACCGCGTGATGTCGAAGGGGAAGGGCGTCGGCTTCTTCCAGATCGGCGGCGGCATCGCAGGCGACTTCCCGATCTGCGTCGTACCGAGCATCAAGTACGACCTCGAGCAGCCCGTGAAGCCGTGGGCGTACTTCTGCCAGATCAGCGACTCGACCACGTCGTTCGGCTCGTATTCGGGCGCGACGCCCAACGAGAAGATCACGTGGGACAAGCTCACCGAAGATACGCCGATGTTCGTCGTCGAGAGCGATGCGACGATCGTCGCGCCGATCATGCTCGACGCGCTCCTCGAGGCGAAGGCGAATCCGAAGGCCGCGGCCGCGATCATCAAGGCTT
>JBIIYI010000024.1:0-13263 GCA_044346895.1 Phycisphaerales bacterium | reverse complement strand
CGGCACGTGCCAGGCACCTCCCCGGCACGTGCCAGGCACCTCCCCGGCACGTGCCAGGCACCTCCACGGCACGTGCCAGGCACCTCCACGGCACGTGCCAGGCACCTCCACGGCACGTGCCAGGCACCTCCACGGCACGTGTCAGGCACCTCCACGGCACGTGCCAGGCACCTCCACGGCACGTGTGAGGCACCTCCACGGCACGTGTCAGGCACCTCCCCGGCACGTGCCAGGCACCTCCTCGGCACGTGCCAGGCACCTCTCTGCGCGCGTGGCTGCCATTCGACTTCACAAACTCTTCGCTTGCGTGCGTCGAAGCCACCATTAGGTTAACTGCATGCTCAAGTCCGCACGTTCTCGAAGTCGTCGCCTCGAACGTGCACCGATCGAACGGGCGGCCGTGGATGGTCGAGGCGCTCCGTGCAACCTCGGCGTCGGATGCGAGTTCGCAGCGGCCGTTCTCGTCCTCGCGTGCGCGCCGCGTTCGACCGAGGCCGCGCTGGCCCACCCTGCGGCGCTTCGTCCGATCGCGCCCTGCATCGACTCGTCCGACTGCGACTCCGCGCCTCCAGCTCCGACGCGCATCGTCTCGTGGGGCTGGAGCGGATTCGCGAACGTCGACCGAACCAGTCCGGCGCGCCTCGTTTCGGCTGGTCAGAACCACACCGTCATCGTGCGGACCGACGGCGTCGTCACGGCCTTCGGGCGGGGGGAGGCGCAGTGCACGCCGCCAGCGACGCTCGATGGGGCCCGGATCGTCCGGATCGAGGCCAGCCCGCTCCACAACGCGGCCATCATGGACGACGGATCGCTTCGCTGCTTCGGGGTCAACCTCGACGGTCAGTGCGTGGTACCGCCGGGGCTCGGTCGCACGACCGACGTCGCGGTCGGTGCGTACCACACGATCGCACTCGACGAGGGGATGTTCGCGACCTGCTTCGGCGACAACACGTTCGGTCAGTGCGAGCCTCCCTTCAGGTTGTCCGGAGTCGAGGATGTCGGCGCCGGATTCAGGCACTCCTGCGCGGTCCTCGTCGGCGGCGATGTCCTCTGCTGGGGCTACAACGTGTACGGTCAGTGCAACGTGCCGCCCGATGCAGGTGCCGCGCGCACGGTCGCCGGGGGCGAGGCGCACACCGGCATCGTGCGTACGGACGGCACGGTCCGCCTCTGGGGATACGACGAATACGGTCAGTGCGACGTGCCTGATGGACTTGGCGCGGTACGCAAGCTGGCGGTGGGTGCGCAGCACAATCTCGCTTGGACCGATCGCGGGAGTCTCGTCTGCTGGGGGCAGTCTTCGAACGGCACCTGCGACATCCCGCCGGAACTGGCCGCGCAGCCGCAGGCGATCGTGGATATCGCCGCCGGCGGCGGGCACAACGTCGTCCTGACGAGCGATGGAGTGGTCCATCGCTGGGGATTCAACGACTTCGGACAGGTCAACATGCCCGACGATCTCGGCGTCGTGCGCGACGTGTCCGATGGCCGGTTCCACACGCTGTTCCTGCGCACGGACGGGTCCGTCGCGGCGAAGGGCTACAACGGCGCCGGTCAGTGCGACGTGCCGCCGGATCTGGGCGAGGTGCGCGAGATCCGCGCCGGCTGGGCGCACAGCCTCGCGCTCGAGGTCGGCGGCGTCGTTCGCGCGTGGGGGCCTGCGTTCGGCGGCGTCGGCACCGTGCCGCCCGATGTGGGGCTCGCCTCGCGCATCGCGGCCGGGGGATCGTTCAACCTCGTCGAGCGGGTCGACGGCTCACTCCGCGCGTGGGGTGAGAACGGCTCGGGGCAGCTCGACATTCCGCCGGGGCTTGCGTCGGTTGCGGAGTTCGATGCAGGTGGCTATCACGCGGCCGCGCTCCGTGCGGACGGCAGCATCGTGTGCTGGGGCAACAACTCGCTCGGACAGTGCGCCGTACCGCCGTCGCCGGGCCCGCTTCACGCGCTCGACTGCGGCGGCTACCACTCCGTCGCGCTGCGGCCGGATGGGACGGTGCTGGCGTTCGGCGACAACCAGAAGGGGCAGTCGACCGTGCCTGCCGACCTCGGTTCGGTGCGGGCTGTGCGCGCGGCGCGCGAGCACTCCGTCGCGCTGACGAACAGCGGCTCCATCCGGCTCTGGGGGTCGAACCAGTCGTTTCAGGTGACGGTTCCTCCCGACACCGTCGCGAAGGGCGAGCGCGTACGCCGCTTCTGGGCCGGAGGCGATCAGACGATCCTCGAACTCGCGGCGCCATCAGCCGATCTCGACGGCGATGGAGCGGTCGGAGCGGCCGACCTCTCGCTCCTCCTGTTCGCCTGGGGCCCGTGCGGCGCTGACGCGTGCGATGCCGATCTCGACGGAGACGGGTCGGTGGGGGCGTCGGACCTGGCGCTGCTTCTCGAGGCCTGGCGCGAGGCCTGAGCGCGCGGCATTTCGTACGCTGCAGTCGTGCACACCCCCCCCGACGGATGCCCGCCCTGCAAGCCGCGCATCGGACGCGTCGTGCTCGCATTGCTCGCCGGAGCCACGCTCGCGGCCTGCGTTCTGGCGGCGATCCCTCCGGCCGGGCGGCCGACGCTTCCACCCGACGCGGTCACCCGCGGCGAGGCGCTCGAGCAGGCGCTCGTCGCCGCGGTGACGAAGGTGCGCGATCCGGCGGGGGAGGAGTGGGCGATCGCGATCGACCCGGCCGACGTCAACGCATGGCTCGCGACGCGACTGCCGAAGTGGGTGGCGCACGATCCGGAGTTCGAGCCGTTCGCCGCCGCAAGTGCAGTACGGATCGGTTCCGAGGACGGCGCGGTGATCCTCGAGACGCCGATCGGCCCAGCCGCGCTTGGCCTCATCGCCACCGTCCGCATGCCGCTCGAACTTGCCGAGGGAGAGGAGCGGCTGCGCGTCGACATCGGCGGGGTGCGGGTCGGTCGCCTTCCCATCCCGCTCGCCGAGGCCGGGTTCGACGCGGCGGGCAAGGTCCAGGACGAGCTGGCGCGCCTCGAGGCGCGTCACCCCGGGCGCCGTTTCCGGCTCGGGGACGGTCGATGCATCGAGGTACGCGCCGTCTCGTGCGAGGACGGCCGGATCAAGATCCGGTTCGCGACGCTTCCCGCGGCTGCGTCGGCGGGCTGATTCCCAACCGCCACCGTCGCGGGGGCTTCGGCTACATTGCGCCTTCCATGCCAGAGCTCACGATCAACGGCAAGAAGCACGCCTTCAAGCCCGGACAGTCGATCCTGCAGGCCGCCCTCGACCAGGACGTCGAGGTCCCGCACTACTGCTACCACCCGGGTCTCTCGGTGGTCGCGAACTGCCGCATCTGCCTCGCCGAGGTCTGGCAGCCCAACGCGAAGACCGGGAAGCTCGAGCCGTTCCCGAAGCTCGTGCCGACCTGCCAGCAGCCGGCCGCGGACGGCATGGTCGTCTACACCGATAGCCCCAAGGCCGTCGCCAACCAGAAGGCGGTCATGGAGTTCCTGCTGATCAACCACCCGGTCGACTGCCCGGTGTGCGATCAGGCCGGCGAGTGCCACCTGCAGGACTACTCGTACCAGTACGGCCGCGGGCAGAGCCGCTTCACCGAGGCGAAGAACAAGCAGCCGAAGAAGGACATCGGACCAAACGTCCTCCTCTACAGCGACCGCTGCATCATGTGCACGCGCTGCGTGCGGTTCACCCGCGAAGTGACCGGGACGAACGAACTGATGGTCGACGGACGCGGCTCGACCGAGCAGATCGACATCTTCCCCGGCATGGCCCTCGACAACGAGCTGTCCGGCAACGTCGTCGACCTCTGCCCGGTGGGCGCGCTCCTCGACAAGGACTTCCTGTTCCAGCAGCGCGTCTGGTTCCTCAAGAAGACCCCGTCGATCGACGGCATCACCGCGTCGGGCGACAACATCTCCGTCGAGCACAACGACGGTCGCGTCTACCGCGTCAAGCCGCGGCAGAACGACGACGTCAACAAGTGGTGGATCACCGACGAAGTGCGGTACGGATGGAAGTTCGTCCACTCGGACGCCCGTCTGACGCTGCCTTCCGTGAAGGGCCGCGACGCATTCGATCCGCTGCGGCCCGTCGAGGCATGGCGCGAGGCGGTGGCCGCCGTCGACGCGGCGATGTCGGCCTGCCGCTCGGTTCGCAAGAAGAACCTCGCGCTCCTCGTAAGCCCGATGCTGTCGTGCGAGGATGCGTTCCACCTCGCGCGCTACGCGCAGTCGATCGACCCCGACGCGATGCTCGCGGTCGGTCCGGTGCCTTTCCAGGGCGAGGACAAGACGTTCCCCGGTGGTTTCACGATCCGCGCCGAGAAGGCGCCGAACGCGCGCGGAGTTCGTCGCGTCCTCGAGGCGCTCGCGGGCGGCAAGCCCGTCGCGAACGCGCAGGGTTTCGAGCAGGCGCTCGCGAGCGGCAGGTACGGCGCCGCGATCGTTTCGGGCAACTATCCGAGCGACTGGGTCACGCCGGCGCTCGCCGCGGCGCTGAAGTCGGTCGAGACCGTCGTTGCGATCGACACGCTGCCGAACGCCGTCACCGCGATGGCCGCCGTGGTCCTTCCCGGCGCCGCGTGGGTCGAGAAGGCGGGATCCTTCGAGAACGCGACGGGACGGCTGCAGGCGTTCGAGCAGGCGATCGAGCCGGTCGAGTTCGCGAAGAGCGAGTCGCAGATCGCGCTCGATCTCGCGGCTGCGCGTGCAGGCCGTATTGCCGCGGGCTTTTGCGCGACGTCGACGCGGTCCGAGATGGCGAAGGTCGCTGGGCTCGAGTGCATGGCGAACGCCGTGCATGCGCCCGAAAGGGCCGAGACCGTCGAGAGCGACATGGTGATGGTCGAACTCTGATCGGTGCCAAGCACGTGCCGGGAGGTGCCGTGCACTGCCCGGCACGTGCTTGGCACCTGTTGCTCGGCCCGTGCACCTCCGGAGTGGCGGGGTTGGGTCGGAGTTTCTTGGTACCCGGCACGTGCCGTGAGGTGCCGAGCACCTGCCGGCACGTGCTTGGCACCGTTTCTGATCCGTGCACATGCCCGCATCGCCACCCACCTCCGATCCACCCGCTCGCGGCTCCTCGACGCGACGCGCCGACATCGCCGAGGTCTGGACCCAGGCCTGGCCCACCATCGTCGCCATGCTGAGCTACACGCTCATGCAGTTCGTCGACAGCCTCATGGTGTCGGTGCTCGGTCCGATGGCGGTCGCAGGTCAGGGCAACGGCGGCATCTGGTCGTGGGTCGCGATCTCCTGCGCCTTCGGCATCCTCGCGCTCGTCAACACCCTCGTCGCGCAGCGCGTCGGCGCGCAGCGCACGCAGGAAGTCGCGCGCTACGGCTGGGCCGGACTCTGGATCTCGCTTGGCTACTGGCTTGCGGTGCTCGTCCCGTTCGCGCTCGTGATCGAGCACGCGTTCCGCGCGATGGGCCATGAGCCGGAACTCGTCGCCATCGAGACCGCCTACGCCCGCGTCCTTCTCGGCGGTGCCGTCATCACGCTCGCGGCGAAGGCGCTCTCGAACTTCTTCTTCGGTCTCCAGAGCCCGAAGGTCGTCACCGTCGCGGCCATCGCGGGCAACGTCGTCAACGTCCTCGCGAACTACCTCTTCATCTACGGCGAGCGCGGGCTTCCCGAACTCGGTCTTCCCGGCATCCCCGGCATGCCGGGCTTCGGCGTGACGGGTGCCGCGATCGGCACGCTCGTCGGGACGGCGGTGGAAGCGCTCATTCCGCTCGCGATCTTCCTCTCGCGGCGACTCGACCGCCTCTACGCCATCCGAGCGCAGTGGCGACCCGATCGCGCGGCGATCGTCGACGTCCTCCGCCTCGGCTGGCCCGCGGGCCTTCAGTTCGCGAACGAGATGGTCTGCTGGGCGCTCTTCATGACCGTGCTCGCGGGGGGATTCGGCAGCGAGCACATGACGGCTGGTTGGGCGGCGATGCGCTTCGTCCACATCTCGTTCATGCCGGCGGTGGGGCTGTCGACCGCCGCGACGAGCCTCGTCGGCAAGCACGTCGGCGAGCGCAACCTCGACCGCGCCGTCCGCTCGGCGCACGTCGCGGTCGGCATGGCGGTGCTCTGGATGGGGGCGTGCGCGCTCATGTTCGTCCTCTTCCGCCATCAGCTCACCGACGTCTTCATCGACGCCGACACCGCTGCCGACAGCGCCGAGCGCATCCGCGCGATCGGCGCCGGCATCTTCATCTGCGCGTCGGTCTTCCAGCTGCTCGACGCGGTCGGCATCGTCTACACGGGCGCCCTCCGCGGCGCGGGCGACACGCTGTTCCCGGGGCTCGCGACGGTCGTGCTCTCGTGGGTCGTCATCATCGGCGGCGGGGTCGTCATGACGCGCGTCTACCCGCAGCTCGAATCGGTCGGGCCCTGGATCGCGGCCACCGCCTACATCGTCGTCCTCGGCATCGTCCTCGCGGGCCGGTTCGAGCGCGGAGGTTGGCGACGTCTGCACCTCCTCAGCTCCTGATCGCGACTCCTGATCGCGACTCCTGATCGCGACTCCTGATCGCGGCTCCTCGTTGCGACTCCTCGTCACGCCTCCCGATCACGCCCTCCTCCCGACGACACTTCCTCGGCGACTCCGCACGACCTCGCCCGGTGACCGCGGACCATTCCCGGGTCCGGGACATCGGCCCGGGTTATCGGTTCTCCTGCGCGCATCGGGCTCTGTTGGCGATGGCCCAAACGGCTACACTCCGACCCCTGCGCGGTCGTGGCGGAGTATTCCGGGCCGCGCGGGATGCACACAGGCCACAGGTTGGAAGAACACCCGATGAGCGGACTCGACACGGTGATTGGCGGCAAGGCTGGGAACCCCGAAGCGGTCAAGAAGCACCTCGCCGAGGCGACGCGCCTCGAGAAGGCGCGCGATCGCGAGGGCGCGGTCGCGGAACTCCGCGCGGCGCGCGAGCTCACGGACGATCCGAACGTCACCTTCAAGCTTGCCTACCTGCTCGACCTCGCGGGCGAGGAGAACGAGGCCGTCGCGCTCTACACCGAACTGACGAGCGTGAAGAAGCCGCACCTCAACGCGCTCGTCAATCTCGCGGTCATCTGCGAGGACCGCGGCGAATACCTCCGCGCCGAGCGGCTGCTCACGCAGGTCGTCGACACCGATCCCAACCACCCGCGCGCGCGTCTCTTCATGAAGGACGTCGTCGCCAGCAAGGACATGCAGGTCGAGACCGACCCGACCGCAAGCCCAGTGGGCAACGCCGTCCTCGACACGCCGGTCACCGACTTCGAGCTCTCCGTCCGCGCGCGCAACTGCCTCAAGAAGATGCAGATCCGCACGCTCGGCGATCTCCTCAAGATCACCGAGGCCGAGCTCCTCAGCTACAAGAACTTCGGCGAGCAGTCGCTCATCGAGATCAAGGGCATGCTCGCGTCGAAGGGCCTCCGGCTCGGCCAGGGCCTCGAGGGTCAGGGGCGTCCCGGCGTCCGCAAGGACATCCTCGACGAACTCAAGGCCAGCGTGCCCGAGACGACGCTCAACAAGCCGATCTCCTCGCTTGAACTCTCGGTGCGCGCCCGCAAGGCGCTGCAGCTGCTCGGCATCTCGACGCTTGGCGAACTCGCCTCGCGGACCGAGGCGGAGCTCATGGGCGTCAAGAACTTCGGCGCGACCAGCCTCCACGAGATCAAGGAACGACTGGCCCAGAACGGCCTCGCGCTGCGCACGTTGACCTGAGCGGCGCGACGAACCGAGCGTCCGCGCGCGGCCCGACATCACGGAAGGAACTTGCATGGAACCGCAGGCCTTCGATCGGAACAGGCGCACCTTCCTGCTCACCGCGGCAGTCCTCGCCGCGGGAGCGGCGGTCTCTTGCGACCAGCCGCAGGGACTGAAGCGCCCGCGCGGTTCGCAGCCTCTCGATGGCGGCGAGTCGAGCGCCGGCGCCGGAGCGGTCGCGAAGGACGGTCGCGCGTCGGCCGCAGCCGCATCGACCTCGAGCGATGCGACGCGCAGGAGCGACGGCAAGGCGGACGCGACGGCTGAAGACGCCGCGAAGCCGAAGCCGGCCCCGCCCGTCGAGCGACCCGCGGCGCCATCGAGCGAACCCGCGATCCGAGTCAAGAGCGGCGGACTGCCGAAGGCCGATCCGAAGATCGAGATCGACGGGCCCGGGGCGCATCTCTGGATCATCGAGCCCGGCGGAGTGCAGCCCGGAACGGTGGGCGAATCGCCCGTCGAGTTCCGCTGGACCGCGGCGGGCTGGAAGGCGACCGAGGCCGCGGGAACTCCGCGCGCGCGCTCGCTCGCGCTTCCGCCGCGCGCGACGCTCGAGGTGATGGCGCTGCGCGACGAGCCGCAGCGCCTCCGCATGCGCGGCGTCGAGTGGCCGGGAAGCGTGCGGCTCGTCCCGCAGCCGAACGACCTCCTCGAGCCCGTCGACATCGTGCACGAGGTGCCGATGGAGACCTACCTGCCGGGCGTTCTCGCGCAGGAACTCTTCAACAAGTGGACCGTGAACACCCATCGCGCGCAGGCGGTCGCCGCGCGCAGTTGGGCGCTGTGCGAGATCGCGCAGTGGCGCGGTCGCCGGCACTTCGACGTGGTGGCCGGCGAGCTCGGCCAGGCCTGGGTCGGAGCCACGAAGCACCAGCGCAGCATCGACGCCGTCGCCGCAACCCGTGGCGAGGTCCTCCTCTGGGAGCGTCGGGTCGTCCCGGCGTACTACTCGAGCTGCTGCGGCGGGCAGCGCGCGAGCGCGCGCGACGGCATCTCGTCGGCCGTCGTCCACGACATCCCGCCGCTCCTGGTCAACGCCTCCGATGGCAGCGACTGCTGCTCCGCATCGCCCACCTACCGCTGGCAGGCGAAGTACGACCTCGCGACCTTCGCGCGCACGCTGCCCGCGTGGGCGCGCGCCGAAGGCTACGCGTCGCTCCTCAAGCTCGATGGCGTGCGCCGCATCGAGACGAGCGCGCGCAACGCGGCGGGCCGCCCGATCCGCTTCGCGATCACCGATGCGAAGGGGATGCTCTACGAGGTGCCCGCGGAGCGGCTTCGATTCGCGCTCAACACCGATCCCGCGCGACCGGGCGAGCTGCGCCCCTCGAAGGAGCGGCTCAAGAGCGCGTTCATCGAGCCCCTCATCGTCGGCAAGGAGCTCGTGATCTCGGGCCGCGGCCACGGCCACGGCGTCGGCATGTGCCAGTACGGCGCCGAGGCGATGGCGAAGAAGGGCGCGAAGCCCTCCGCGATCCTCGCGCGCTACTACCCGGGCGCGAGCGTGGTGAAGACCTACGCCTGAGCGCGCCGTCGATCGCCTCGACGGGGTCGCATCAACGGGGTCGCATCAACGGGGTCGCATCAACGGGGTCGCATCAACGGGGTCGCATCAACGGGGTCGCATCGACGGGGTCGCGCCGCCGAAAGTCGACGTCCGCTACATTCCGCGCCATGCACGCAGTCCATCCCGGCCGGCGCCTGCGCGAGGCGATGTCGCGCGGCACGGTGCTCGTTCCCGGAGCCTTCAATGCGCTCGTCGCGCGCTCGGTCGCGCGCGCGGGCTTCGACGCCACGTACATCTCGGGCGGCGCCACCGCAAACGTCTCGGGCTATCCCGACATCGGCCTCATCACGCTCACCGAGATGTGCCGCACGATCCGCGAGATCGCCGACGCCTCCGGCATCCCGGTCATCGCCGACGCCGACACGGGCTACGGCGAGGTCGAATGCGCGATCCGGACGGTCGTCGAGTATGAGCGGGCGGGCGCGGCCGCGCTGCATCTCGAGGACCAGGTCTTCCCGAAGCGCTGCGGCCATCTCGACGGGAAGGACCTCGTCGCGGCGAAGGACATGGCGGACAAGGTTGCCGCGATGGCGCGGCACCGCCTCTCGCCCGACTTCGTGCTGATCGCGCGCACCGACGCGCGGCACGTCACCGGCTTCGACGACATGATCGCCCGCGCGAACCTCTACCGCGAGGCCGGCGCCGACGTGATCTTCCCCGAGGGCCTGCACGACGCCGACGAGTTCGCGCGCTTCATGAAGGCATCGCCCGGACCGACGCTCGCGAACATGACCGAGTTCGGCAAGACGAAGCATCTCACCGAGGACGAGTTCCGCGCACTCGGCGTCGCGATCGTCATCTACCCGCTGTCGCTCATGCGCATCGCGATGAAGTCGGTCGAGGACGCGCTGGCCGCGTTCCGCCGCGACGGCGGCTTCCACGGCACGCTCGACCGCATGCAGTCGCGCAAGGAGCTCTACGAGCTTCTCGCGTACAGACCGGGCGACGAGTGGCGCTACCCCGCGAACCGCGGCTGAGGCCGCGCGGTTCGCGCCCCGGCGCTTCGGGCCGTGGCGACGCGCGTTCGCTTGGCCGCACTCGCTTCGCCGCACTCGCTTCGCCGCACTCACTTCGCCGCACTCACTTCGCCGCACTCACTTCGCCGCCGGCTTCCTCGGCTTCGGCGGATCGGGCGCTTCCTTCGGCGAGAGTAGGTCGTAGTCGAAGTCGTCGCCGCCCTTGGTGCGGGTCCACTTCAGCACGAGCTCGCGCGGCGCGAGCCCACGCGTGTGGACGACCGCGGGCGTCGGGTGCAGTTCCTCGAGATGCTGCTCCTTCTTCGTCTGCCGCGCGGGTTTCGCCGGGATGAAGTCGAAGACGGGCTTCGCCTTCGCGAGCGGATCCTGCGGGATGTCGAGGATGCTCTCGTCGGCGCGCAGCACCTGCGTGCGTCCGTGCACCGACACCTCGATCGTGAAGTCGCGCTGCCTGAGCTTCGCGAGGAGGTCGTCGAGGCCGTCGGTCGCGACGCCGTCCCGCGAGAGCGCGCGAAGGCCCTCGGCGAGGAACGTGAGCCGCATCGCCGCGGTGCCGAACGCCGTCGGCTGCGTCGACTTCGCCCACTCCTTCCACGTCTTCTCGAAGCTCGCGATGTCCGCCGTGCCGAACGCCTCGATGAACGCTCGCTCGCTCGGCATCCCGGCGTGGATCAGCCTGAGGTAGCCCTCGAAGCGCGGCTGGTAGCGGCCGTTCTCCGCGGTGCCGAGGAACTGGATCATCGACCAGGACTGCATGTACTGGATCGACGCGCTTCCGGCGGCGACGTTCGCGTTCCACTCGTCGCCGGTCATGCGCAGGAGGCGCAGGAAGTCGATCGTCGCGTCGCGCTCGATCGCGCGCTTGATCGCGTCGACCGGTCCCGGGCTCGCCTGTCCGAGGATCACGCGGCCGTCGACCACGACGGCCTCGCCGAAGAACTCCGCGAGTCCCTCGTTCACCCACATCGGGAGCGTGTTCGTGAAGCGGCTGAACGCGTACTGGTGGAATCCCTCGTGCTGGATCACGTGGAAGACGCGCGTGCGCGGAAGGCTCTCGACGAAGAACGCGAGCGCGGCGCCGCGCGGCGACATGAAGAACATGCCGCCCGAGCCGGTTGCGTTGATCCCGTAGGTGTTGCGGAGGACGTCGAGGTAGTCGCGCTCGCGCGAGAACATCAGGACGAACGGGACCTCGGGCGCCTGCTGCGGAAGATGCGCGAATCGCCGCGCGTACTCCTGGTAGAAGAGATCGAGATGCCCCGCGTAGGTCTTCGTCTCCTCGGGCGAGAGATCGCTCAGGATGCGGTAGTGCTTCGAACGCTGCTCGCGGCCGGCGCGCTGGTGGAAGTCGCCTTCCTTCGCCGGAGGCGCCGACTGCGACGGAGACGCCGCGCGCGCGAACTCCGCGAGCTCCGCGCGATCCTGAAGCGGCGCCGGACAGGCGAGCGCCTGCGCCGCGACCGCGAGTGCTGCGAGGACCGTCGATCCGAAGTGCCGCGTCGCGGGGCGCGCAAGATGGAGCATTCGCGCAGTCTAGAGATCGCCCGTCGTGCGGCGGCAGGGCTGCACTCGACCGCCGCGGCCTGCGGCGAGGGGCGATAAGTGGGCGACGACGGAATGCCACGTCGATCGAACGAGAAAAATCATTGAAAATGGGAACTTGGGCGACCAACTTGGCCCGCGATGCGGAACAATGCACGCGTCGGAGAAATCCGACCCCGCAGTCCGTTAGGGACGGGCTGCGTTCGCAAGTCCTCGGGTTGAGGGACCTGAGGACGGGCGGAGGTAAAAAGGGACGGCAATCCGGAATCTAGACCGGGTTGCCTGTGAACGGCGGAAAGGGAACCTGCCGCTCACAAGCTCACGTTCGGGGACGCCTGGACGTGAGATTTCTCGGAGGGCCTTTCGCGACGCAAGTCACGAGAGGAACGGGATAGGACCCATGCGCCGGGAAGCGCACGGGACCGAACAAGGGAACGCGCCGCGTGTCGAAAGGGACACGCGGCGCGTTGTTTTTCGGCTGCGTGGTTTCCTGCGCGCCGCGCGCAAGGCGCACGCCAAGGCAGGTGCCGCGACGCGAAGCGACGCTCCACGAAACGCCACGAAACGACACGACGCGATGCGCCACGAAGCGACACGACGCGACGCTCCACGAAGCGACACGACGCGACGCTCCACGAAGCGACGCTCCACGACGCGACGAGGCATGGACGTGTTCGCCGATACGGACGCGCGCGTGAAACGCCATGCCTGCGGCTCAGGCGCACGCGCGGGAACACGCGCGGGAACACGCGGGCGCTCAGACCAGTGCGGCCGGGATCGGCTTCGCCACGATCGAGCCCGCTCCGTCGCCGAAACTCGTTCCGATGGCGCGGGCGGCCGCGATGAGCGGGTGGTCGATCGGCACGAGGCGCTGCTTGCCGACGGTCTCGAAGAGATCGATGTCGGAGAAGAGGTTGTTCTCGCGCACGACCATGCGGTTCCGCTTGCCGCTCGCGAGGACGGCCATCGCGTGGAAGCCGAAGTTCGTCGCGAGGATCCGGTCGGCGGGGATGGGGGCTCCGCCGCGCTGGGTGTGGCCGAGCACCGTGGTGCGCGTCTCGATGCCGGTGAGGTCCTGGAGCTCCGTCGCGACGAGGTTGCCGATGCCGCCGAAGCGGATCGGATCGGGGCTCGTCGGGTCGTAGCGGCCGATGACCTGCTGGCCGTTCTTGAGGCGCGCGCCCTCGGCGACGACCACGATCGCGAAGCCCGGGCCGCGCATGCGCTTCTCGATGTCGGTCGCGATCGTGCGCAGGTCGAAGGGGATCTCGGGAAGCAGGATCACGTCGGATCCGCTGGCGACGCCCGACGTCAGCGCGATCCAGCCCGCGTTCCGGCCCATGACCTCGCAGACCATCACGCGGTGGTGGCTGTCCGCGGTCGAATGGAGGCGGTCGAGCGCCTCGGTCGCCGTGGCGACGGCGGTGAGGAAGCCGAAGGTGATCTCGGTGCCGACGAGG
>JBIIYI010000325.1:0-3971 GCA_044346895.1 Phycisphaerales bacterium | reverse complement strand
CATCGCAGCCGAGAAGCGTGAGCGAACCGCACTCGCCGCCGTAGACCGCAAGCATGGTGTCGAAGGTCGAGCCGTGCAGTTCGACGAGCACGCGGCCTTCGACAGGCGCGTCGTAGCGGAACCAGATGTCCTTCGAGATCTCCCATCCGGAGCCGCAGTCGGGAAGCGGGAGCGTGGTCGAGTGGGTGAAGTTCGCGAGGGCGACCTGCGCGTTGACGCCGTTGTAGACGGGAAGCGCGTTCGAGCACTCGTCGCCCGCGATCTGGGCGGAGACGGGGAGTGCGCAGGCCGAGGCGAACAGCGCGACGGTGAGGAACTTCGCGCAGCGCACGAGAGCCGCCGCCATCCGTGGATACAACATGATCGATCTCCGAGGGGTGTACATGGTCCCATGACCGCAAGGGACGCTGCCGGGGCTCCCGAAACCTAACAGCCGGTCGGCCCCGATCAAAGAGTTCGGGCCTCGGGCAGTTTGAGAAACAGGAGATTTCGCCGCCGGCCGGGGAAAGCGGGCAGATTCTCAGCCAGACGCCCCCGGCAGTCCCATGGCGACCCCCACAGCAAGACACGCGGCTTAGTTTCGCCGCTGCGCGAACATCCAGTCGAGGACGCCGTCTTCGCCGAAGCGGTACGCAGGCGTCCACGAGTCGTGACCGACCTTGTCGTACTCGCGGTACATCGGGTTCGGAGCACGCTTCGGCATGGGTTTCGGAGCCGATGCCGGGTCGTCCGTCGCGCCGCGGTTCTTCTCGCCAGCCTTTCGGCTCGCCTTCTCATCGCCCTTCTCGCGATCTGCGCGCGCCGCCTCGGCAGCCGCTCCCGCGATCGCCTCGCGCATCGCGCGGGACAGCGCGACGGGGACGACGGGGTCGTCGGTTCCATGCACGATGTAGAACGGAATCCGCGCCACCGTCGCGGCCGTGGCCGGATCGCCTCCGCCACAGATGGGTACGACCGCCGCGAAGAGTTCGGGCCTGCGCGCGGCGAGATCGAACGCGCCGAAGCCGCCCATCGAGAGGCCCGTCAGGTAGACGCGCGACGGATCGACCGCCTTCGTCGCCATCACCTCGTCGATCGCCTGCATGAGCGCGCGCATCGCACGCGTCGGTTCCGCAGCGCGCTTCGGCGTCTCACCGCGCTCGCGCATCGCGCGGATGTCGATCGCGCACCAGGTTTCGTTCGCCGGACACTGCATGGCGAGCACGTAGCAGGGGGCCTCTTTCTGGAACTCCTTCGACGCGCACGCGCCGGCGAAGTGCACGAGCTGCGCGCGGTTGTCGCTGCCGCGCTCGCCCGAACCGTGCAGGAAGACGACGAGCGGGACCCGCGCGGGCGGACCGGTGCCCGGACCGGAGATCGGCTCGGCGATCGCTTCCGCGCGCGGTTCGACGAGTCGGTAGCGATAGGTCGCGTCGACGGTTCCATCCGGCTTCTTCAGCACGGTTTCACCTGAAGCGATCTGCGCGAACGGGTCGGATGGCGATGCCGTTGCGGACGCCGCGGGATCGGCCGGCTTCGCGTCCTGACCAAAAGCGACGCAGCCTGCGCAGAGGGCTGCGCAGGCTGCGAGAAGGACGTGGAACGAGGTCATGCGCGGGATGGTACGAAGACGCCGCCCGCGGTTCGGTTCGCGGCCGGGCCCGGCAGCTGGATTCCGAGCGGGACCGGCTGCGGGCGGACCTCGTAGTTCGGGGTCAGCGCGATGTTGAGCGGCAGCCGCTTCCCGGTCGGATCGCGCGGGATGTTGTCCTCGTCGATGATCCGCTGAATGGCCATGATGCCCTCGATGAGCATCTCCGGGCGCGGCGGGCAGCCCGGGACATACACGTCGACCGGGATGTACTGGTCGACGCCCTGGACGACCGCGTAGGTGTCGAAGACGCCGCCCGTCGAGGCGCACGCGCCCATCGAGATCACCCACTTCGGCTCCGCCATCTGCATGTAGATCCGCTGGAGGACGGGAAGCGTCTTCACGCTCACGCGGCCGGCGACGATGAGGAGGTCGGCCTGGCGCGGCGAGAAGCGCATGACCTCGGCGCCGAAGCGCGCGAGGTCGAAGCGCGAGCATGCGGTCGCCATCAGTTCGATGCCGCAGCAGGCGGTCGCGAACGGGAGCGGCCACACGCTCGAACGGCGCGCCCAGTTGATGACGCGGTTCAGCTGCGTGGTGACGACGCTGTCGGTGGGGAGAGCTGCTTCGAGACCCATAGGGACGCGCATGGTAGCGCGGCGGGGGCCGTCGGGATCGGCGGAAATGCAGGCGTTTTCGCGCCCGCACCGCGGGGTCAGCCGAGGATCGAGCCGAGTTCGTCGCGCCCGTGGACCACCGTGTAGAGGCGGTCGATCTTCATCATGCGGAAGAGGTCGAGGAGCGAGCGGCTGGTTCCGGTGAGGTACGGGCGGAACTTTCCGGCATCGGCCCGCTTGCGCAGGTCGACGCACATGCCGAGGCCCATGCTCGTGAGGAGCGTCACGCCCGACATGTCGAGCACGAACGAGCTGCCCTTCGGCATGTTCGCGTTCGCAAGGGCGTCCGCGATCTCGGCGGCGATGATCGGCGCCTCGCGCTGGCCGACGGTCGGACAGACGACCTTGGCGAGGATGCCCCGGCTGCAACGCTCGATCGAGACGAACTGTGCGAGGTTGTTCTCGCGATTGGTCGTGGTGAGCGTGTAGGGGGTCATGGAGGGTTCGTCGGCCATGACCGGGGCCGACTTTGGTCGGCCCGCCGCAAATGCGACATTCGGCGCAGAAATCGCGCGGTGGATCGGACGAGCGAGCCATGCTCAGGGCGCCGAGGGGCGTGTTCCCCAGCCTGCGCGCCCGCGGCGCGTCACCGCCGGACGAAGTCGGACGAAGTCGGACGAAGCGCAGCGACGCGCGCAGGGGGAGGACCGCAGGACGACGCGACGCCTCGCCTCGCTCGCTCGAACGGCGAGATTGGGCACCGGCGGTCGAAGAGGTCGAGCGATCACGCTTGGACGGTGGATTCCGTGGGAAAGCCCTCGGTCGCGGCGGCGCCACCGGCCTCGATCTCGATCGGGCGGTTCACCGAGATCGCGTGGCCTGCGGTGGCTGGCTCGGTGGAACCCGAGCCGCCGAGGCGGGAGATCTCGCTGGCGAACGAGCGCGCGAGATCCTTCGCGGAGCCCTGATGGACGAGCGCGGGGTCGACTCGGATCGCGGCGAAGGCGCCGTCCGCGCGCGTGGCCAGCTGACGCAGCGCGCTCGAAAAGCCGCGCATGTCGGCCGCGAGTTCGTCGCGCACGCTGGCGGCGATCGCATCGGCGATCGGACGCACCGCCTCGCGGTCGGTTCCGGCGGCGAGTTCCCTCCAGACCGCGAGTTCCGCCGCGAATCGCGCGGCCGTGTCGTTCACGACGCGCAGTTCATCGCTCGAGCGCGCCGCGCGGTCCGCATGCTCGACGAGTTCGCCGCTCAGGCGCTCGCTCTTCTCGACGAGCCAGCCGAGATCGTCGCGCATGCGGCGCATCTCGCCGTGGACCGAGTCGCGCGCGGCCGAAACTTCGTGCACGAGCGTGCCGAGCGCCTCGCGCAGCGCGCCGGCATCGCCGGTGCGCGCGACGAGCGTCTCGAGGTGGCGCTGGCTTTCGGAGGTGAGTCCCGCGAGCGCCGCGGTCGCGCGCTCGGCGCGGTCCACGAGGTCGCCGGCGCCCTCGATGCGGGCGATCGCCGACTCGGAGCGCGCCACGATCTCGGACGCGCGCTCGATGGCCCCGCCGACGCGTCCTAGACGCTGCTCGAGCTCGGCATCGAGCCACGCGAGCTTGCCGTTGGCGGCCTGCTCGATGCGCTCCTCGACCTCCTTCACGCGCTCGAAGCGCCACGAGAGCTCGCGCTCGAGCCATTCGAACTTCTCGCGGGCGAGCCGTTCGGCGAGCGCATGGATCGACTGTTCGGCGTGCTGCGCGCTCGTGCGCAGCGATTCGTCGGCCGAGCGGATCGACTCC
>JBIIYI010000324.1:0-3975 GCA_044346895.1 Phycisphaerales bacterium | reverse complement strand
CGGCCGAGAGCAGCTCGCGTGCGCGCGCCGCGATGCGCGCGGCCGCTGCGTCGCCATCCACGCCACCCGCCACGAGAATCACGCCCGGCTTCGTGCAGAACTGCCCACCGCCGAGGAGGATCGACGCGGTCCACGCGTCGGCGATCGCCTCCGCGCGCGCGGCCGCGGCATGCGACGCGACGAACACGGGATTCACGCTCGACATCTCGAGGCTCGCGGGCTTCCCGAGCCGATCGCACGCGGCCTTCAGGCGCAGCCCCGCCGCGCGCGACCCCGTGAAGCCGAGCGCCGCGACGCCCGCGTGCGCGAGGAGCGCCTCGCCATCCTCCGGAGCGCAGTCGTGGAAGAGCTGCACCGCCGCCTTCGGCAGGCCCGCCGCGTCGCGCGCGGCCTCGCAGTGCGAGAAGAGCCGAGCGGTCGTGTTGAGGTGCCCGGGATGCGCCTTCGCGATCACCGGATTCCGCGCCGCGATCGCCGCGGCGAAGTCGCCGCCCGACACGCCGTTGAAGGCGAGCGGGAAGTTCGACGGGCCGATCGCGACGACGGCTCCGCCGAGCGGGACGCGCGTCGCGCGCAGGCTGTTCTTCGGATCGGTCGCGACCTCGCGCCACGACTCGTCGCGCAGCGCGCGCGCCGCCTCGCGCAGCTGGAAGGTCATCCGGCTGAACTCGACCTCGGAAAGCCGCGGCGCGTAGGGCAGCGCCGTCTCCTCGTGCGCGAGCCGCGCGATCCCCTCGCGGTCCGACTCGAGCCGCGCCGCGTAGCCCTCGAGGAATCCCGCGATCCGCGCGCCCGGCGCGTCGGCGAGGAAGTCGACCGCGTCGAACGCCGCGTCGGCAAGCGCCTCGAGTTCGGCCCGCGTCGCGCGCGGAAAGTCGGCGCCGATCGGTTCACCGGTCGCGGGGTTCAGCGAGCGCATGCCCGAGGCCTCAATCCTTCGCGAGCGACGGGCGCCCGTCCTTCCACGAGATCGCGACGCCCGCGTCTCCCTTGAGGAAGGCGTCGAGCCACGCGCCCATCGCCTCGACGCGCCAGTCGTCGGCCTCGAAGAGGGGCGACGGCGACGTCGAGTTGCGCGACATCCACCAGCGCGAGAGATCGCTGCGCGTGAGGACCATGCCGGGCGCGAGACCCATCGCGATCGAGCGCGCGCTCGCGATCGCGAGCAGCGCGTCGATGCACGTGCGGTCGTCGCCGGTCTCCTCGGTGATCTTGCCGTGCGCGAGCTTCTCGGGCGGCATCTTCCCGCCCTCGACGACGGCAGCCAGCAGCTCGGCGCCGTACTTCTGCGCGAAGCGCTTGGGAAGCCCGCGGATTCCCGCGATCTGCGCGGCGGTCGCCGGCTTCTGCCGCACGATCTCGGCGAGCGTCTCGTCGGGCATCACCACGCGATGCGGCAGGTCCTCGGTGCGCGCGATCGTGTCGCGGAGGCGCGTCACGAGCCTCAGCGTCGGGATCTGCGCGGGCTTCATCGGCCAGCTCTTCATCGTGCGGCGGATCTGCGACTCCTCGTCGAACCGCGCGGGGATCTTGCCGCTCTGCTCGCACTCGCGCATCGCCCACGCGAGCGTGCCGCGCGCCTCGAGCTCGCAGCGCAGGCGCTCCCAGACGAGCGGCAGGTAGCGCACGTCGTCGGCCGCGTAGCGCAGCTGCGACGGCGTCAGCGGCCGTGCATCCCAGTTCGTGAAGGTGTGGCCCTTCGAGATCCGGTGGCCCGCGAAGCGCTCGACGAGCTTCTCGAGACCGGCCGGCCACGGCATCTCGGCGAAGGCCGCCGCGACCTGCACGTCGAGGATGTTCGAGGGCTCTCGGCCGAGGATGCGCCGCACCGGCTCGAGGTCCTGCGTGCCCGCGTGGACGAGCGTGAGCAGCGCCGGATCGGCGACGAGCTCGAAGATCGGCGCGAGGTCGGGCACGGCCACCGCGTCGACGAGGATGACGCGCTCGGTGGTCGCGATCTGCACGAGGCAGATCCGCGGCCAGTAGCTCTCCTCGCCGATGAACTCGGTGTCGTAGGCGAAGGTCCCCGCGGCGCGCACGTGGTCGAGCGCCTCGGCGAGCGCTTCCTTCGTCGTGACCAGCTGCGCCTCGCCGCGCGGCACGAGCTGGTGCTCGAGCAGCGGCGCACTGGTCGCATCCTCGTCCTGCGTCGCGGCGTGGTGCCGTTCGCGCTTCTTGCGTCGGTAGTTCAGGTTCATCGCGCGCCTCCGCTCAGCGGGACATCCGGTTGCGGACGCACTCGATCACCGACGTGGCGACGTGCTCGAGCTGCGCGGGGACGAGATCGGGGTAGATCGGAAGCGCGATCGCCTCGAGGGCCGCCAGTTCCGCGTGCGGGAAGATCCCGCGCGTGTAGTGGAGGTGCGCGAAGCACTTCTGGAGGTGGAGCGGCACCGGGTAGTAGATCTCGGTGCCGATCTTCCGGTCGGCGAGATCCTGGCGGACCGCATCGCGGATCGCCGCGGGCACGCGGATCGTGTACTGGTTGTAGATGTGGCGGGCGCCCTTCGGCGCGGCCTTCGGGTAGCGGAGCTGGAAGCCACCCGCCGAAAGCGGCGTGCCGGAATCGGCTGCGCCGGCCTCGGCGAACGCCTTGTCGTAGAACGCGGCGTTCCTCTGCCGCCCCGCGCTCCACGCGTCGAGATGGCGCATCTTCACGAGCAGGACGGCCGCCTGCAGCGCGTCGAGGCGCGAGTTCATGCCGACCTCGTCGTGGTAGTACTTCGGCTCCATGCCGTGGTTCCGGAGCCGCATCATGCGCGTCGCGAGCGCGTCGTCGTTCGTCGTGATGATGCCGCCGTCGCCGAATCCGCCGAGGTTCTTCGACGGGAAGTAGCTGAAGGTGCCGATCGCGCCGCGCGAGCCGACGCGCCGCCCCTGCGGATCCTCGGTGCCGATGGCCTGCGCGGCGTCCTCGACGACGGGGATGCCGAACTCCTGCCCGATCGCGAGCATCGCATCGAGGTCGGCCGCCTGACCGAAGAGGTGCACCGGCACGATCGCCTTGATGTTCCTGTGGCAGCGGAACGCCTGCCGCGTCGACTCGGGGCAGATGTTGTAGGTCGCCGGATCGACGTCGACGAAGACGGGCGTCGCACCGAGGCGGTGCACGCTTCCGGCGGTCGCGAAGAAGGTGAAGGTCGGGCAGACGACGGCGTCGCCCGGGCCGATCCCGAGCGCCTGCAGGGCGAGCAGGATCGCGTCCGAGCCGTTCGCGCAGCCGATGGCGTACTTCGTCTGGCAGTAGCCCGCGGTCTGGCACTCGAGCTCGGCGATCTTCGGCCCGCCGATGAAGTACTGGCTCTCGATGACTTCCCGGATCACGGGCTCGATCTCGGAGCGGATCGTCGCGTACTGCGCCTTCAGGTCGAGCAGCGGGACATTCACGGCGGCAGCGGTCGCGGTCGTCAAGATGGACTCCTGTTCCTCCGGGATACCGGAGATCCACCATTGTGCCGTCTCCGCCGCGGTTTCGAAAGGGCCGCGGGCGCTGCCTCGCCCCGGCGGCGAGCCGGGGGGCGTTGCGACTCCGCGACCGACGCCGCACGATCAACCCACCCCGGTCGATCCGAATCCACCCGACCCGCGCGCCGTCTCTGTAAGTGCATCCACAACAGAGACTTCCGCGCGCGCGACACGAGCGATCACCATCTGCGCCACCCGCATCCCGGGTTCGACCGTGAACGGCTGACGTCCGAGATTGATGAGCGGCACCTTCATCTCGCCGCGGTAGTCGGCGTCGACCGTGCCCGGGGCGTTGGGCATCGAGATCCCGAACTTGGTCGCGAGGCCCGAGCGCGGACGAACCTGCGCCTCGTACCCGGGCGGCAGCGCCATCGCGAACCCGCATGGGATCAGCGCGATGTCGCCCGGCTCGAGCACCACCGGAGCATCGAGGTCGGCGGAGAGGTCCATTCCCGCCGCGAGGAGGGTCTGGTACGCGGGGAGCACCGCACTGGGCCGAAGCCGCCGGAT
>JBIIYI010000323.1:0-3976 GCA_044346895.1 Phycisphaerales bacterium | reverse complement strand
CTTCGCGCCGAGGACGAGCGTCTGCGCCGCGCGCGGGCTCGCGCCGAATCGGAGGAACTGGTTCGACATCGGCGTCGAGAACTGGCCGCCGGGGTGCGTCGCAAGCACCATGCGCACCGCGTAGTCCTGCACGTTCGGCGCGATGCCGACGCGGCGCACGAGCTTCTGCGCGCGGACGATGCCGTCGGCGTCGAGCACGCGCTCGATCCTCGGCGACTCGCCCGTCGTCGTCCGATCGAGGATCGTCGACAGCTCCTCGCGCGTCGAGTAGCCGACCACGAGCTTGAAGAAGAAGCGGTCGAGCTGCGCCTCGGGCAGCGGGTACGTGCCTTCCTGCTCGATCGGGTTCTGCGTGGCCATCACGAAGAACGGCTTCTCGAGTTCGTACGTGTTGCCGCCGACGGTCACGCTGCGCTCCTGCATGGCCTCGAGCATCGACGACTGCGTCTTCGGCGTGGCGCGGTTGATCTCGTCCGCCAGCACGATCTGCGCGAAGATCGGTCCCTTCCTGAACTGGAAGTCGCGGCCGTGCTCGGTCTCGACCACGATCGTCGTGCCGGTGACGTCGGCGGGCATCAGGTCGGGCGTGAACTGGATGCGGTTGAACTTGAGGTGCAGCGCCTGCGAGAGGCTCCGGATGAGGAGCGTCTTGCCGAGGCCCGGCACGCCCTCGAGCAGGCAGTGTCCGCCCGCGAAGAGGCACACGAGGACGCCATCGACGATCTCGCGGTGGCCGACCACGGCCTTCGCGATCTCGGAGCGCGTGCGTTCGAACGCTTCGCGGAACGGTTGGATCTCTGCGTCGGTCGGGATGTCGTTGGCCATGGGGGCGCATGGTACGGCGCGCGAACGCCGGAGGGAGGCGGCGCATACGCTGTCCTTCATGAACGACGACGCCAGCAACTCCACGTCCGAACCGCTCGACGGGGCGCGCGTGGCGGATCCCGCCGGTGCTCCCCGCGACATTCCCGTCCGCGCCCCCTCGCGCCTCCGGCGGATCCTGCGCACCACGCTCGTCGTGGTGGCGGCGCTCGCGGTGACCGGCCTCGCGGCGGGGCTCTGGATCTGGAACGATCCGGCGACCGCCTTCCGGCTGGCGATGACCGCGGGTCACGCGAACGCGGGCGTCTCGGAGCGCTTCGTCGAGATCGACGGGCACCGCTGGCGCGCGCTCGACACGCATCCGCCGGTCGGAGGCGCGTCGCCCGCGTCGGGCCTGCGGCCCGCGCGCACCTGCCTCGTCCTCCACGGACTCGGGACGTCGGCCGAGGCGATGATGGGCGTCGCGCCGATCCTGCGCCGCACGCACCGCGTCGTCATCCCCGACCTTCCCGGCTTCGGCGAGCACGCGATGCACGGGGACGTGCCGCACGACTGGCGCTTCTACATCGACGCGATCGAGCGATTCCGCGCGCACGAGGGTCTCGGCGAGGTCGACGTGGTCGGTACCTCGATGGGCGGCGCGTTCGCGGCGGCCTACGCGGCGACCTATCCCGACTCGGTGCGGAAGATCGTGCTGCTGTCGCCGGCGGGCGTGGTCGCGCCGAGGCAGAACGACTTCATGGCGCGCGTCGCGGCGGGCGAACTGCCGCTCGACATCAAGGACGACGCGAGTTTCGACGAGGTGCTGCGGCTCAACTTCCCAAGTCCGCCGCCGATGCCCGAGCCGATCCGCCGCGCGTTCGTGGCGCGCGCCGTCGAGCGGCGCGACGCGTTCCTGCGGATCGTCGAGGACCTGCGGGCGTTCCTCGTCTCGGGCTGCGAGGAACTGATGCCGAAGATCAAGGCGCCGACGCTCGTCCTCTACGGCGAACTCGATCTCCTCACCGACCCGTCGATGATGGCGGTCTGGCGGCTCGGCCTGTCCGACATGGACGGCGAGGTGCTGCCCGACGCCGGCCACGTGCTGCTCTACGACAAGGGCCGCGAGGTGTCCGAGCGGATGCGCCGGCACCTCGAGTGAGCGCGGGCGGGCGTCGCATGGAGCGCGACCGGCGAGCCCTACGGCCGCGCATCCTCGGCCGGATCCGCGATCGCGTGGGCGAGGCGCTCGACCGACAGCGGGCTCGATCCCTCGGCCTTGTTGTTGACGATCACCCACGCGCCGAGCCCGGCCGCAAGCGCGGCGCGCGCGAGCCGCGCGAGCGCATCGCGGCTCGCGTCATCGGGCTCGACGACGCGGTCGAACGGCGCGTAGAGGTCCTTCGCCTCCTCGTAGCGGTGGTTCGCGCGCAGCATCCACCGCATCACGAGCGGCCGCGTCGGGTCGAGCGCCAGTTCGCGCGACTGCGTCCCGACGTCGGGCATCGTCGGATGGACCGTGAGGCACGGCACCGCGCCCGATTCGGCCAGGATGTCGCCGAGTTCGGGACCGACCAGCGTGCGATTCCGCACCTCGACCGCGTAGAGCGGTCCCTTCGGAACCGCCTCGAGGAATGCGCGCAGCCGCGCGAGGAACGCGCGTTCGGCCTGCGCGCCGGCGAGGCGCATCGGCGGGAACTGGAAGAGCAGCGGCCCGCACTTCGCACCGAGTCCCTCGACCGCCGGCAGCACGCACTCGCGCGTCGCGAGCGCGGGATCGAGGAACGCCTGCGCGCCGCCTCCAACGCCACCCCATCCACCACCCGGCTCCGGCTCGACCACCGAGCGCCACATCTTCACGAGGAAGCGGAAGCCGTCCGGGACCTGCGCGGCGAGCCGGGCGAACTCCTCGCGCGGCGCAGGCCGGTAGTAGGTCTTGTCGACGCCGACCGATCGAAAGAGCGGATGGCGCGCGTAGGCGGCGAGTCCGTCGCGCGCGAGCGCCGATTCCGTGCACGCGTCGCGATAGACGAGGCCGGACCAGCCGGGGAAGCTCCAACTCGAGGTTCCGAGGAAGAGCCCCGCCGGCAATCGCGCGGCGAGCGCGGTGCGCGAGGGGTTCGCCTCCGCTGCCGCCGACGCGTCGGATCGCGCGCGGCGCGGCCGGGCGGGCGGCGGGTCGAAGGCGTCGCCGAAGAGCGAGGGAGTGTCGTCGTCGAGGGGCATGCCGCTCCATCCGGTTGCCGCCGGGAAAAAGCAACCGGCGCATGGTGCGCCGGTGCGTGGATCTCGAAGCGTGTCGGCGCAGTTCGCGCAGACCAGCGGTCGCGCGCGTCTTCCGCGCCGTCGAACGTCACTCGCCGCCCTTCTCCTTCGCCGGGATCGCCGAGACCGGCAGCTTCTCGAGCACCTTGTCGACAAGTCCGTATGTCAGCATTTCCTGCGCTGTGAGCCAGTTGTTCCGCTCGCAGTCGGCGGTGATCTTGTCGAGCGGCTGGCTCGTCGCCTTCGCGTAGATCGCGTAGAGCTGGTCGCGCATCCGGAGGATGTGCCGCGCCTCGATCTCGAGATCGGTCGCCTGGCCCTCGAGCACGCCGCCGATCAGCGGCTGGTGCATCAGGTTCTCCGAGTTCGGCAGCGCGTAGCGCTTGCCCTTCGCGCCGGAGCATGCGATGACCGAGCCCATGCTGGCCGCGCAGCCGATGATGTAGGTCGAGACGTCGCAGGGGATGAAGTTCATCGTGTCGACGATGCCGAGACCCGCCGTCACGCTGCCGCCCGGGCTGTTGACGTAGAGCGAGATGTCGGCGCGCGGATCCTCGTTCGCGAGGAAGAGGAGCTGCGCCACGACGAGGTTCGCCATCTGGTCGTTGACGGGGCCGCCGACGAAGATGATGCGGTCGTTGAGCAGGCGCGAGTAGATGTCGTAGGCGCGCTCGCCGCGGCCGGTCTTCTCGATGACGATGGGGATCAGGGTCATGGGTGTTCGTCTCGTGTTCGTCGGCCTGGTCGGCTTCCTCAGCCTCGCAGGGCCCGTCTACTTCGTCTGCTCGTCTACTTCGTCTACTTCGTCGGCTTCATCGCCGTCGCGCGAAGGGGCGCGCCGGCGCGGTCACTTCTTGTTCTTGTCGGGGAAGACCGCGACCTCGTCCACGAGGCCGTAGGCCTTCGCCTC
>JBIIYI010000322.1:0-3991 GCA_044346895.1 Phycisphaerales bacterium | reverse complement strand
CGACGGCGGCACCGACGACGGAACGGGCGGCGTGTACGCGCTGGCCGAGTCGCGCGTCTGGGCGCCCGAGGGCGTCGACTTCGAGAACGACGACGACACGCGCGGCCTCTGGGCGTTCCTCCAGGCTGGATGGAGCGATCCGAACGTCGCGCTCGCCGCACAGCAGTACGGCGGCGGCGTTTCGCTCACGGGCACCTTCCCCGGCCGAGACGACGACTCGACGGGCATCTACGGCTCGTACGTCGTCTTCGGCGACGACCCGACGTCCGGTCTCGGCGACGGCGAGTTCTCGCTCGAGGTCTTCTACGACATCGCGATCACGCCGTTCCTCCACCTGAAGCCCGACCTCCAGTGGTTCCACGATCCGTCCGGCGACGGGTCGACCGACGACGCGCTCGTCGGCACGCTGCGACTCACGATCACCTTCTGACGCCCGAAACGCAACGGCGCCCACGCGCGCCGGCTCACGAACGCCCGGATACGCCCATGCATATCTCCACTCGACTTGCCCTCGGATTCGCCGCCACCGGCGCCCTCGTCCTCGCCTGCGCCGCGGCAGGTTGGATCGGCGCGCGCGGCAGTTCCACCTCGATCGGCACGCTCACGGGCCCCGCCTGGAATACCGCGAACGGCGCGATGGAGGCGGCGATCGGCGTCGGCGAGGAGATGCGCATCGTCTCCGACATGCTCGCACGCGGCGAGGCGCGTGCGCACGGACTTGCCGACGCGGAGCGCGAGACCGATGCGGCGCTCGATGCGGCGCTTGCGACGGGGCTGATCGATGGAGGTCTCTCTGAGCGTGTCGGCGAACTGCGTGAGACGCATCTCGAGCGCACGGACAACCTGGCGACGCGGCAGGCGACCTTCGCCGCGGCGCGCGCCGCCTTCGACGCGACCACCGCCGAGTTCGTCGCGTTCGGCCGCCGGATCGAGGAGATCGGCGACGGGCAGGTCGAGAAGATCGAGTCGAATCCCGAGCAGCCCTTCACGTGGAACGGCGGGCTTTCCACCGCGTGGGAAGCGGCCGACGGCGGTATGGAGTCGAACATCGGCCTGCTGACCGTGCTCTACCACCTCCAGCGCGCGGTGGCCGGCGAACCGCTCGACGCGTGCCGCGCAGGCATCGACGAGGGACTCGGATTCCAGCGCGAGGCGTCGGAAGGCATGCTCGCGACCGGAGCGTTCGACGTGCCGGTCGAGCCGGGGTCCTCGGAGCGGATGAGCGATCGCTATCGGGCGACGTTCACGCGCTTCACCGGCGAACTCGAGGCCTTCTACGCCGCCACCGCCGTGCGGCATGCGGCGGAGAAGGAGTATCGCGCGGCATCGACGGCGCTGCTCGCCGAGATCGCGCACTTCGAGGAGGCGGGCGACGGCGCGATGGAGTCGACGGCTGCGATCGCGGCTGCCGACGCGCGCCGGACGGCGGCCTTCACGGCGGGCCTCGGCGGCGTCGCGATCGTCCTCTGCGGTGCGTTCGCGTGGTTCATCTCGCGCTCGATCGTGCGCCCGATCCGCGAGGTCGACGCGGCGCTTTCGGACATCGCTTCCGGCGAAGGCGACCTCACGCGTCGGCTCGATGCGTCGCGTGGCGACGAACTCGGCTCGGTCGCGCGCAACTTCAACGCATTCGCCGAGAAGATCTCGCGCTCGATCGGCGAGGTGCGCACGCAGGCGCTCGAGCTTGCCTCGGGCGCGTCGAAGATCGACGGCACGAGCCGCAGCCTCGCGAGCGACGCGAGCGAGCAGGCCGCGACGCTCGAGCAGGTGACTGCGAGCATCGAGGAACTGGCGGCGATGGTCGCGAAGACCGCGTCGAGCTCGGGTGGCGCCGTCGGCATCGCCGAGAAGGCGCGCACCGACGCCGACAGCGGCGCGATGCGCATGAAGGAGCTCGTCGCCGCCATGGACGGGATCCGCACCTCGAGCGAGAAGATCGCGAGCATCATCCGCGTGATCGACGAGATCGCGTTCCAGACGAATCTGCTCGCGCTGAACGCGGCGGTCGAGGCCGCGCGGGCCGGTGACGCAGGCCGCGGCTTCGCCGTGGTCGCGCAGGAGGTCCGGAGCCTCGCGATGCGCTCGGCCGAGGCCGCGCGCGACACGGCCGCGCTCATCGAGGAGTCGGGCGACCGCGCCGAGAAGGGCGTGCGTCTCGTCGGCGACGTCGAGGGCGCGTTCGACCGGATCGTGGGCGGTTCGCGCGAGGTCGCCGAACTCCTCGCGGAGATCTCCCGCGCGAGCAACGACCAGTCGCAGGCGATCCGCCACGTCTCGTCGAGCATGCAGGAGATCGACCAGGCCACGCAGGGGAACGCCGCCGCGAGCGAGGAACTCGCCGCGACCGCAGGCGAGACCAGCGCGCAGGTGGCCGCGATCACCGAGACGCTGAAGACGTTCCGCACCTGACCGGACGTCGCGGCGGCGCGGTGCAACGGGCGCGGCCTGGCGCGACCCGGAGCGACTCATCGCGATGCACTGCGATGCACTGTGATGCTCTGTGACTCGCCGCTGCCTTGCTCCGCTCCATGTCGATGCGCGCGGCTCAGTTGGCGCGCATCCAGCGGCCGAGGACGACACGCGCCGCGAGGCTCGTGAGGCCGAACAGCGCGAAGCCGACGCACGCCGCGAGGACGACCGCGACGAACACGCGATCGGTCTGGAAGTTGCGCATCGCGGTCGTGATCTGGATGCCGAGCGGCGCGCGCGCGCCGCCCTCCGCCGCGAGGAACTCGCCCGTGATCGTGCCGATCGTCGCGAGTCCCGCGGCGATCCGGAGGCCGGTGACGATCGAGGGAACCGCCGACGGAACGGCGAGCTTCCGCCAGCGCGTGAGGCGGTTCGCGCCCAGCACGTGGAAGAGTTCGTCGAGTTCGGGCGCGCGCGAGCGCAGCCCCGCGAGCGTGTTCGCGATGACCGGGAAGATCGCGACGATCGCGGTGCTCGCGACGACGGCCGGTCGGCCGTAGCCGCACCAGATGACGAGAAGCGGCGCGATCGCGACCAGCGGCACCATCTGGAAGAGGAGCGTGATCGGATAGACGCTGCGCTCGACGCGCGAGGAGAGCGACAGCAGGCTTCCGACGACGATGCCGCCGACGGCCGCGATCGTGAAGCCGAGCGCGGCGCTGAGCGCCGTCTCGCGCGTCGCGACGAGGAACGGCGCGGGATCGGCATTGAACGCACGCACCACCGCGAGCGGCGACGGCAGCACGAAGTCGGCGACGCCGAAGATCCGCTTCACGAGCGCCCACAGCGCCAGCGCCGCGACGATCGTCAGCACGGGACCGAAGACGGAGACGAGCGCACGCGGCCGCTTCACGCGGGTCTCCGGTCGCGGGCGTCGTCGTTCATGCCGCCGTTCATGTCGCCGCTCATGCCGCCGTTCATGTCGCCGTTCATGCGATCGCTTCCGCCCGCGCGCGCTTCGGAGTGTGAGCCGCGATCCGAATCACGATCCGAATCATGAGCCGAATCGTGAGGCGCGTCGCGACTCGCATCGGCGCGCGAGGCGCGGATCCCCGCGAGAAGCGCGGTGCTTGCGACGCGGGCGCATGCGGTGATCTCGTCGCCCGTCCATGCCGCCGCATCGCGCGCGACCGATGGAGTGCGGATGTCGGCGACGATCCGCGCCGGCCGCGGCGAGAAGACGAGCACGCGCTCCGCGAGGTACACCGCCTCGGGCACCGAGTGCGTGACCAGCACGACGGTGAGGCGCTCGCGCTCCCAGAGCGTGCGGAGTTCCTCGTCGAGCTCGTGGCGCGTCACCTCGTCGAGCGCGCCGAACGGTTCGTCGAGGAAGAGGTAGGTCGGTCGCGTGACGAGCGCGCGCGCGAGCGAGGCGCGCATGCGCATGCCGCCCGAGAGTTCGCGTGGGAAGCGTTCCGCCGCGTCGTCGAGCCGCACGAGACGGATCGCCTCGCGGGCGCGCATCAGGCGCTCCGATCGCGCGACGCCGGCGAGTTCGAGCGGCAGCGCGACGTTCTCGACG
>JBIIYI010000321.1:0-4000 GCA_044346895.1 Phycisphaerales bacterium | reverse complement strand
GGTCTTGCTCCGGTGCACGTCTCCGCGCGTCCGGTCGAGAGTGGTTGGCCGGGATCCTTCGGCCGGGATCCTTCGTTCGGGATGCCTCCGACGAAGCGACGCGGTGCAGGCGAGCGCCGAGCCGTTCGGCCCGTCGGTTCGTCGAGTGCCTCCGGGAAACGAGCGAACAGGCGCACGACACGCGGATCTCCCGCACATGTCCGATCGCAGCCGCAAGCCATCGAAACCCGCCTCCGCGCGTTCCGCGCAGGGCGGGTTTCTTCTTGGCTCGGCGTTCGGCGGCGATTTCCTCGGGCGTTCGTACGGCGAGGCGTCGCGACGGCCGCTCGAGATCCTCTTCTTCCTGCTGCCCTTCATCGCGTACTACGAGTACGAACTCGTGCGCGCGCTGCGCTCGCCCGACGGGCTGGTGACGAACGGGGCGCATCTGGCGATCCTGCGGCTCTTCGATGCGTTCGGACTCGATGCGGTGGCGCTCTCACTGCCGGGATTCCTCCTCGCGGGGATCTTCCTCGTGCAGCACGTGCTGTCGCGGGGGCCGTGGATCGTCGATCTCTCGATCGTCGCGCGCATGTTTGCCGAGAGCCTGATGCTGGCGGTTCCGCTGCTCGTCTTCGCGGCGCTTCTCGAGCGGCTGACGCCGCTCGCGGGAATCGAGCAGTTCAGCGCGCTTCCGCTCGGCGCGCGCATCGCGGTGTCGATCGGCGCCGGGCTCTACGAGGAACTCGTCTTCCGCATGTTCCTGATCGGGGCGTTCACCTTCATCCTCGCCGAACTCACGAGCCTGCGCCGCGGAGCCGCGATCGCGACGGCGGTCGCGCTCTCGTCGATCGCCTTCGCGCTCTACCACCCGCTCGCCGGACCGGACGGCACCGTGCCCGCCACGCGCATCGTCTTCTTCCTCGGTGGCGGGCTCTACTTCGGACTGCTCTACGTCCAGCGCGGCTTCGGCATCGCCGCCGCGACGCATGCGATCTTCGACATCGCGACCGCGCTGATGATCTCGGCCGGGCAGGAGGCGTAGGCCCGGTCCGCGCGAAGTCGATACGCTGACTCCATGTCGTTCGTCCGGCGATCGAAGGCTCCATCCGACTCCGCGCTCGCGGTGTCGGCGCTGCACGGACTGCGCGCGGTGAAGACGGCCGTCAACGTGGGTCAGACGATCGGCGAGGCGCTCGCGGACCTCCGCGCGCGCACGATCGACCACCCGGTCGTCTACGTCTACGTGCTCGACGACGACGACCGTCTCGTGGGGCAGCTGCCGACGCGCGCGCTCCTCTTCGCCTCGCCGTCGACGCCCGTGCGCGAGGCGATGCGGCGCGAACTCACGACCGTCTCGATCGACACATCCCTCGACGACGCGCTTGCGATCTTCGGCAAGAGCCGCCTGCTCGCGCTTCCCGTGGTGGATGGCGAAGGCAGACTCGTCGGCGCCATCGACGTCGAGCAGTACGCGAGCGAGCGGCTCGCGCGCGCCGAGCGCGAGCGCGTGCGGCAGGTGTTCCAGACGCTCGGCCTGGCGGTCGACCATCCTGAGGCGCTGCGTCCGATCGAGAGTTTCCGCATGCGCATGCCGTGGCTCTGCTGCAACATCGGCGGCGGCATCCTCTGCGCGATCGTCGCGTGGCTCTTCACCGATCTCCTGCAGCAGGTGGTGCTGCTCGCGTTCTTCCTTCCGCTCGTCCTGACGCTCGGCGAGAGCGTGGCGATGCAGTCGCTCACGCTGACGGTCGGCGGCGACCACGAGCGCCGCGGACTGGCCGACGCGCTGAAGGCGCTTCGGAACGAACTCGGCGCGGCGGTCCTCCTCGCGCTCTGCTGCGGCGCGATCGTCGCGGTCGTGAGCCTCCTCTGGGGAGGCGGGGCCGCGGGCGCGGGCACCATGTTCGCGGCGGTCGCCGCAAGCATGGTCTTCGCATCGGTCGCGGGCGGCGCGATCCCGATGGTGCTCCACGCGTTCAGGCTCGATCCCTCGGTGGCGGCCGGGCCGATCGCCCTCGTCCTCGCGGACACCGCGACGACGGCGATCTACTTCAGCCTCGG
The DNA here is from genome assembly GCA_044346895.1 of Phycisphaerales bacterium. Lineage (GTDB taxonomy): Bacteria > Planctomycetota > Phycisphaerae > Phycisphaerales > SM1A02 > QWPT01. Next base: position 1,957 of record JBIIYI010000321.1, on the reverse strand, counting down.
CCTCGCGATCTACGGCGCCGCGGCGGCGTGACGAGGGTGCGCGCCGCGCGCTTCGGAAGACGCGCTTCGGAAGACGCGCCTCGGAAGACGCGCCTCGGGAGACGCACTTCGGGAGACGCACTTCGGGAGACGCACTTCGGGAGACGCACTTCGGGAGACGCGCCCCCGAAGGCACATGACCCGCAGCGGTCGGCGCGACGCGGGTACACTCGCGGCGTGTCGCCCGAGACCAACCGTTTCGCACCGATCCCCGCCGCCGGCATCCGGCTGCTCTGCCTCGACGTCGATGGCGTGCTCACCGATGGCGGCATCTCGATCGACGACGCGGGCCACGAGACGAAGCGCTTCCACGTGCGGGACGGTGCGGCGCTGCGCATGTGGTCGCGGCTCGGGCTCGAGACCGCGGTGATCACCGGACGCAGCGGAATGGCCCTGCGCCATCGGCTGCGCGAACTCGGCGTGCGGCACGTGATCTCTGGCTCGAAGGACAAGGGCGCGGCATTCGACGGGCTGCTTCGCGACCTCGGCATGCGCGCCAGCGAGGCCGCGATGATCGGCGACGATCTGCCCGACCTTCCGATCCTGCGGCGGTGCGGGCTTCCGATCGCCGTCGCCGACGCGACGGCGGAGGTGATCGCGATCGCGCGCTTCGTGACGGCGCGGCCCGGTGGGAACGGCGCCGTCCGCGAGGCGGTCGAGCGCATGCTCAGGGACGCCGGACGCTGGGAGGAGGCCGTGCGGACGTTCGATCCCGAGTTCGGCGCGCCGGCGGGGGGCGTCGCATGAACCTCCCGAGCCTGCAGGAACTCCTTCTCCACAGGCGCGGCCTCGTGTTCGCGATTCCCGCGGGCGCGCTCGCGGTGCTTGTGATCGTCGCGGCGATGAACGTCGATTCGGGCGGCTCCGCGCGCAAGCGCCCGAGCCGCATCGAGGAGGCGCAGGAACTCCTCGCGCCGCGCACGGCGACGGCGGAGGAACTCGCGCGCGCATCCGGTTCGATCGGGGATCAGGCCGCCGTGTCGCTCGCCTCGGGCGCGTGGATCCAGGTCGCCGACGAGACGGGTCGCCTCGCCCAGCAGTACAGCGCCACGCGGCTCGAGCCGCTCCAGGGCAGCCAGCTCTCGATGACCGAGCCGCGGTCGATGGTGTACCTCAAGGATGGGCGCGTCCTCGTCCTCTCCGCGCGCCGCGGCGTCGCCTACGTCCCGCGCCGCGCGCTCGAATCGGGCACGCTCGAGGAGGACGTCGAGGTGCGCCTCTTCCGACCGACCGCCGGACGCGCCGTCGACATCGAGCGCGACCTGCCCGCCGTCGTCGTGACCGCCGAGCAGGCGCAGTTCGACGGCGTGCTCGGCGAGGTGCGCTGCGCGAAGGAGGTCCGCGTCTCGACCGACGCCGGAACCTTCGCGGGCGAAGGGCTGACGCTGCAGCTCGACGCCGACGGCGACGGGCTCGAGCAGCTGATCGTCGATCGCGCCACCGAGCCGATCCGCATCGACCGCGCGGCGCGCGCGATCGCCGCGAAGCGCCGCGAGGCGCGCGAGGACGCGCGCGGCGAAGGCGACGAGACGCCGCCGGGCGCCGGCGATGGCTCCGAGCCCGCCGTCGCCGACGATGCCGTCGCCGATGAGGCGCGCGCGGCGGCGAAGCCCGATCGCGGGCGGAAGGCCGATCGGCCGCCGTTCTACCGCCTGACGATGCTCGGCGGGGTCGAGGTCGTGCGCGTCAAGGACGGAATCCGAAGCACCATCACCGGCGAGGAGATCGTGGCCGTCTTCAGCCTCGAATCGCGGGGTCTCGACGACCTCGCGCTGCTGCCGCGCCGCGGGACACCGAACGACATGCGCACCACCGCCTTCCCCGCCCACGCGGCCCTCGCCATGGTTCCGCTCGCCTTCGCGGCGCCGCAGGCCGCGTCGCCCGCGGCTTCGGAGGGCGACGGCGTGACCGTCACCTT
>JBIIYI010000320.1:0-4004 GCA_044346895.1 Phycisphaerales bacterium | reverse complement strand
GTGTCGGACAAGATCCTCGCCATCGAGAACCTGATGGCGAAGGTCGACCGGATCATCGTCGGCGGCGCGATGGCGTACACGTTCCTGCGGGCGCGCGGGGTCGCGACCGGCGGCAGCCTCGTCGAGGCGGACCGCGTCGATCTCGCGCGGGAGATCCTCGCGAAGGCCGAGGCGCGCGGCTGCGCGTTCCTCCTTCCCGACGACCACGTGTGCGGGCGCGAGTTCAAGGCCGGAACGGAGACGATGGTGGCGAAGGGCCCGATTCCCGACGGTTGGATGGGGCTCGACATCGGCCCCGCGACGAGCGCCCGATTCGCCGACGCGATCCGCACGAGCCGCACGGTCGTGTGGAACGGCCCGATGGGCGTCTTCGAGATGCCCCCCTTCGACGCGGGAACGCGCGCCGTCGCCGACGCGGTCGTGGCCGCGACGCGCGCCGGGGCGGTCACCATCGCCGGCGGCGGCGACACGGCGGCCGCGGTCGAGGAGTTCGGCGTCGCGGAAAGGCTCTCGCATGTCTCGACCGGCGGCGGCGCGAGCCTCGAGGTCCTCGAGGGGAAGCACCTCGTCTGCCTCGATGCCCTCGACGATGCGCCCGCCGATGCCTCCGTCGTCGGTCGCGCCGATGCCTGACGCGCGCGCGGACGACGACGCATCGTCCTCCGACCTCGATGGTCGGACGGCGGCCGTTCGGAATTCGGCGCGCGTCGCCATGCCGAGGACGCTCGTCATCCTCGGTCCGACCGCCGGCGGGAAGAGCGACCTCGCGATGGAACTCGCGCGTCGCCTCGGCGGCGAACTCGTGAGCGCCGACTCGATGCAGGTCTACCGCGGGATGGACGTCGGCACGGCGAAGCCGAGCGCGGAGGAGCGTGCCGAGATCCCGCATCACGCGATCGATCTCGTCGACGCGTCCGAGGAAGGCTTCACCGTCGCCCGCTGGCTCGAGGTTGCCGATCGCGCGGTCGAGGAGATCCTCGCCCGCGGCCGCACGCCGATCGTGGTCGGCGGCACGAATCTCTACATCCGGGCGTTCCTCGAGGGGCTCGACGCGGCGCCCGCGGCGGATCCCGCCTTCCGCGCCTCGCTCGAGGCGCTTTCGAGCGAGCAACTCCACGCGCGCCTCGCGGCGACCGACGCGGTGGCCGCGGCGCGGCTCCATGCGAACGACCGCCGCCGGATCGTGCGTGCGCTTGAGATCGCGCATGCGACCGGCGAGACGGCCACCGCGCGCCGCACGGCCTGGGACGATCACGGCATCGCGCCGCGCCGCGACGATCTCTTCACCGTGCTCCTCGACTGGCCGGTCGACGCCATCAACCGCCGCATCAACGCGCGCGTGCGGCGCATGTTCGACGCCGGCTTCGTCGAGGAGGTCGCGCGGCTCCTCGATGCGGGCGGCCTCTGCGCGCAGGCGCGCGCCGCGTGCGGATACGAGGAGCTCGTGCGCGCGCTCGGAGACCGCACGCGCGCCCCGCGACCGAGCGCGCTCGACGACGCGGCCGAATCGACGAAGATCCGCTCGCGCCGGCTGGCGAAGCAGCAGCGCACGTGGATGAAGCGATTCCGCACGCTCGAGCCGCGGATCGCGATCGCCTGCGACGCCACCTCGACCGCGGGCGGACTTGCCGATCTCGTCGTCGAAGCGCTCGCCCGCGCGAGCGCGAGCGCGTCGGGCGCGCGCGCGTAACGTTCCGACGCTCGCGGCGCAAGCGGCACCCGTCGCACGAAAGGCGACCGCTTCCGCTTGACTTCTCCCCGCCCTTTCCTTTATTCCCCGGAGTCGTCCAAGCCGATCTCCTCCGCGGAGACCCGACCGCGACGCGCCGATCTCCATTGCCCACCGACTCCCGATGGCCGCGAAGAAGTCCACATCCTCCCGATCCGCCTCGCCCCGATCCCGACGGGCGGCCGGCACGACCACCCGCGCCGCCACCGGAAGCTTCCCCGACGGCGCGGATGGCGCGGACGGAACGGGCGGCGGCGGCGATGACCTCCAGGACGTCGGAGGCATCGGAGGCGTCGGCGCCGGCGGCGCGCAACTCGTCATCGTCGAGAGCCCGGCGAAGGCGAAGACGATCGAGAAGTACCTGAAGGACCTCGGGAAGTTCGTCGTCGAGGCGTCGAAGGGCCACGTGCGCGACCTCCCGGAGCGGGCGTCGAAGTCTTCCGGCGCCGAAGGCGACTCGGCCGAGCCGAAGCCGAAGAAGCCGCGCGCTGCGAAGGGTCAGGCGAAGGCGGCGTCCGCCGAGCCGAAGCCGATGGAGATCCCCGGCGTCGACATGCAGAGCTTCGCGACCACCTACGTCGTGACGCCGGACCGGCGCGACACGGTGACCAAGCTCCGCAAGCTGAAGAAGTCCGCCCGCGACGTCTGGTTCGCCACCGACCTCGACCGCGAGGGAGAGGCGATCTCGTGGCACATCGCCGAGGTGCTCGACGTCGACCCGACGACCGCGAAGCGCGTCGTCTTCAACGCGATCACGAAGAGCGCGATCAAGGAGGCGTTCGAGCATCCGCGCCCGATCAACATGTCGCGCGTCAACGCGCAGAACTCGCGGCGCATCCTCGACCGGATCGTCGGTTACGGCATCTCGCCCCTCCTCTGGCGGCTCATGCGCCAGGGCGGGTTGAGCGCCGGTCGCGTGCAGACGGTCGCCGCGCGGCTCGTCGTCGAGCGCGAGCAGGAGATCCGCGAGTTCGTCCCGAGCGAGTCGTGGGAAGTGCTCGTGCGGCTGACGCCCGACCTCGCGAAGCAGGGCGCGCTTGCGAAGGCGATCGCGGAGTTCCTCGCGCGCCGCGACGATCGCGGCAAGGCTCCGTCGCAGAAGGACCGCCTTGCGTTCCTCGCGAAGCAGGGCGCGCTCGAGACGCGCCTCGTCGAGGTCGGCGGGCGCGAGCTGAAGATCGAGGCGGCGGCGGAGTTCGGCGGAAAGTCGCCGCGCGACCTGTCCCCCGACGTCCGGGCCGCGGTCGAGGCCGCCGGGCTCGAGGATGTCGCGTTCGCGACCAGCGAGAACGCATCCGGCAAGGGCGCGGCGCGGTTCGTGCGGACGGTCTCGGGTTCGCTCGGTGCGGACGTGCGCTACCGCGTCGCGAGCATCGAGACCGAGCGGAAGTCGCGCCGTCCGATGCCGCCCTTCAAGACGAGCACCATGCAGATGGCCGCGTCGAGCGAGCTCGGCTTCTCGACCGACCGCACGATGCGCATCGCGCAGCAGCTCTACGAAGGCGTCGACCTCGGCGGCGATCGCGTGGGTCTCATCACCTACATGCGCACCGACTCGACCCACATCGCGGGCGAGGCGCTGCACGCGGCGCGCGACATGATCCGCGCGCGGTACGGCGAGAAGTACCTTCCCGCCAAGCCGCACTTCTACGCGGCGGGCAAGGACGCGCAGGAAGCGCACGAGGCGATCCGGCCGACCGACCCCGCGCGCACGCCCGACTCCGTCCGCGGCGCGCTCAGCGCCGAGCAGTACGCGCTGTACGAACTCGTCTGGCGGCGCTTCGTCGCCTGCCAGATGGCGGAGAAGCAGTACGACCTCACGACGGTGCGCCTCGAGCGCAGCGATCGCGCGACGGGCGCCGTGGTGCGCGCTTCCGGCAGCGTGGTCGTCTTCGACGGATACCTCAGGCTCGTCGAGGACATCGCCGAGGACGACGAGGAGGCGACCTTCCCGAAGCTCGCGGAGAAGCAGGAGCTCGCCGCGGTGTCGGTCGACGCGCTGCAGCGCTTCAGTTCGCCGCCGTCGCGCTACTCGGAGGCCGCGCTCGTCAAGGAACTCGAATCGCGCGGGATCGGCCGGCCCAGCACCTACGCGTCGATCGTCAACACGATCGAGTCGCGCGGGTACGTCGAGCAGAAGGCGCGACGCTTCCATGCGACCGCGCTCGGCGAGGCGGTCGTGTCGCTCCTGATCGGCGGATTCCCCGTCCTCTTCGACTACGAGTACACGCGCCTCATGGAGGAGCGGCTCGACCGCGTCGAGGCCGACGAGGAG
>JBIIYI010000023.1:0-13444 GCA_044346895.1 Phycisphaerales bacterium | reverse complement strand
GCGCGTCGAGGCGGGCGTCCCGCTCCACCAGGCGACGAAGGAGTACGGTCCGCCGTTCGACGACATGACCGTCGGCATGCTGCGCGCCGCCGACGCGTCGGGCCGGAACGCCGAGATCATGCACCAGCTCGCGGACCTGCTCGAGCGCTCGGTCGAACTGCGGCGCGAGGTCGTGGGCGCGGTCATCTATCCGCTGATGATCGCGGGCCTGATCGCGGTCAGCGTCGTGATCCTCATCGCCTTCGTGCTTCCGCGCGTGATGAAGCCGATCCTGAACGCTCCCAACGTCGAGATGCCGCTGCCGACGCTGATCCTGATGGACGTCTCCGACTTCATCAAGGCGTGGTGGCTCGTCCTGCTCGGCGGCGCCGTGCTGAGCTGGGTTTCCTGGCGCAACTGGCTCGCGAAGCCGGCGAACCGGCTCCGCTTCGACGGCTTCGTGCTTCGCCTGCCGGTCGCGGGCCGGCTGGTGCGCGACATCGCCGTGGCGCGCTTCACGCGCACGCTCGGCACGCTCGTCTCGGCCGGCATCCCGATTCTCGCGGCGCTCAGGATCGTGCGCGACACGCTCGGAAACACCGCGCTCACCGGCGCGATCGACCAGGTCTCCGACAAGGTCACCACGGGCCAGTCGCTCGCGGATCCGCTCGAGCGCAGCGGCTACTTCCCGCCGCTCCTCGTCCAGATCGTGAACATCGGCGAGAGGTCGGGCCGGCTCGAGCAGATGCTGCTCCACGCGGCGGGCAGCTTCGACCGGCAGGTCAACAACTCGCTCAAGCTCTTCACCCGCGTCCTTCCGACGGTGCTCCTCGTCGTGATGGCGCTCGTCGCGAGCTTCGTGCTCGCCGCGATTCTCCTGCCCATCGTCCAGCTTCAGAACTCGGTCGGCTGACCGGGAGTAGGTAGACCATCATGAAGTACGCCACGAACCGCCGCCACAACCGTCTCCGCCGCGCCGTCCGACGCGGCTTCAGCCTCATCGAGGTCATCGTCGCCGTGACGATCGTCGCGATCTTCGCCGCGATCATCGCGCCGAACCTCCTCGGGCGCATCTCGAGCGCCAACCAGGACAAGGCGATGGTCGAGGCGACCAAGATCGCCGACATGGTCACGATCTACCTCAGCGAGAACCGCGGCGCGACCCTCGGCGGCGACTTCGACCTCGAGGTCCTGGTGCCGAAGTACGTCGACAGCATCGACTCGCTGACCGATCCGTGGGGCACGCGCTACCAGATCGCGGTCCCCGGCATGGGTCGCGAGTTCGACGTGTACAGCTTCGGTCCCGACAAGACGCCGGGCGGCGAGGGCGACAACGCCGACATCTACCACGGCCGCGATCCGAAGAAGAACCGCGGCGGATGAGCACCGCATGAGGCGACCGACCACCACGCTCCCCTTCGAAGGCGCGCGCCGTTTCCGGCGCGCGTTCTCGATCATCGAGATCGTGGTCGTGTGCGCCATCCTCGCCGTGATCGCGGCGGCGATCGTTCCCAAGATGATCGCCGTGCGCAGCCACCGCGAGGAGAAGGCGGTCGTCGCGATCGAGGATCTCCTGCGGATGTACGCCTTCCGCAACGCCGCGGGCGTCCAGCAGGTCGGCCTCTACTACGACCCGTCGGTGCAGGAACTGTCGCTGTGGATCTACGACCTCAACCCGGAGGATCCCGAGGGCCCGCGCATCTGGCAGCCCGACCGGCTGAGCAACGCGGTGGAACTGCCCGAGGGGATGTGGGTCGAGCGCGCGAACGCCGACGAGGCGGAGATGCCGCAGAACGATCCGTGGAACATCCCGACGAACCCGGATGGGAGCCGCCCCCGCATCACGCTCGAGGTGATCGGCTTCGAGAAGCAGTTGACGATCACCCTCGAGAACTACTCCTCGACGCCGCTCCGCTCGGACGACCCCTGGGGCGTCGCGCGCGCGCCGGTCGACCTCGACGCGCAGGGCTCGTCGATGGAGGTGTGGTGATGCGACGCGCGCACCTCCACGCACGCGCGCGCAGGCGCGGCTTCGCGCTGATGGACGCGATCATCGCGGGCATCCTGCTTGCGATCGGGATGATCGCGGTGCTCGGCGTCAGCGGTCACGCGCTGACGATGCAGCGCCGCGGCGAGATCGACATCCGCGCAGCGGCCGCCCTCGACGAACTGCTCTCGCTCGTCCTGACCGAGGGCCCCGTCGACTTCGAGGATCTCCACCCCGCCCGGGGACGATTCGACGCCGGTTCCCCCTACGCCGACTTCGAGTACGAAGTCTCGATCGCGCAGGGCGGCGCAGGCGTGCCCGCGCACGTCGCGGTCTCGCTCGTCCACGACTCGGGCCGCTCCTACTCGATCGAGACCCGCATCGCCGAGAAGCGTGGCGAGGAGCCCGATCCCGTCCGCGAACCGTACGAACCCCTCGATCGAGCCGCTCGATGGGAAGAACGCAAGGCCCAGAGAGAAGGAGAGACATCCGATGAGCCCTGAACGCCACAAGTCGTCCCGTGGATTCACCATCATGGAACTCGTCGTCGCGATCGCGGTGAGCGCGATCGTCGTCGTCACGATCAGCACGGTGCTCTCGCGCATCGGCCGGTCGCGCGACGTGACGCGCACGCGGCTCGACGCGGTCACGCGCGCCACGGCGGCGCTCGACGGCCTCAGGCGCGACCTCTCGTCGATCGTGCGGAGCGCCGACCTCTTCGACACGCGACTCGTCCTCCTCGATGGGCAGGCCTTCAGCGAGTACGGCGCCATGGATCGGGACGAGGTGCTCGTCTACAACTCGCGCCTTCGCCCCATGCAGCGCGACGAGTACCAGGGCGAGGGCGGCGAGTACGAGTCGCAGTACCGGATCATGGACGACCGCGACGGCAGCGTGCTCTGGATGCGTCGCGACGCGGTGCCCGATGAGAATGGCGAGGGTGGCGGCATCGCCATGCCCGCGGTCGACGGCGTGGTGGGCGTCTCGATCGAGGCCTACGACGGCGAGGCGTGGTACCCGGACTGGGACTCGGACGAACTTGGACTTCCGTGGGCGCTTCGCGTGACCGTGACCGCCACCGGCGACGCTCCCGGCGCCGAGCCGACCGAGGCCGCCACTTCGCTCGCCGTGCTCCGCACGCAGATCCCGATCGACCGCATCGTGCCTCCTCCGCCGCCGCCGGAAGACGACGCCGCGATGGACGACGGCACGGGCGCGAACGCGGAGAACGGCGAGGAGGCTGGAGCCGACGGCTCCACCGACGGCGGAACGACCGGCGGCGGTGGCGGTGGGCGGCCCGGTGGTGGCGGTGGACGCCCGGGTGGCGGCGGCCTCGACGGCGGAGGCGGGATCGATGGAGGTGGCGGACGCCCGGGAGGCGGCCGGCCGAGCTGGAACGAGCGCCCGCGGCCGGGGCCGACCAGCATGGGCGGTGGCTTCTCCGGTGGCCGGCCAGGCGGTTTTGCGAGTTCGTCGCGAGGAAACCGGCGGTGAGGCGAGGATCCGGACTTCGCCAGCATCCCCCGCGTGCGCGCGGATCCGTGATCGTGCTGGTCATCTGGGCCGTCGCGATCGCCGCGGTGATCGTCGGTGCCGCGCAGGTGCTCGGTTTTCGCGCAGCGATGATGGGGCGCGAGGCGATCGCGAAGGTCGAGGCGCGCTGGGCGGCGCGGGCGGGCATCGAGGAGACGCTCGCGGTGCTCGAGTACCACACCGAGCAGCCCGATCCGACCGACGCGCGCCAGATGTACAAGGACCTCGAGCTCGTCGCCGATGGCGAACTGGCGTCGGGCAGCTGGGAGATCCGGCACGTCGAGGACGGCGTCGAGATCCGCGGCCCGCAGGATGAACACGCGAAGATCAACGTCAACAACGCGACGAAGGCGACGCTCCTCGAACTGAGCGGCATGAGCCTCGACGTCGCCGACGCGATCGTCGACTGGCGCGACACCGACGACAATCCCGGCATGATGGGCGCCGAGTACGAGTACTACGTCAACCGAGGCATCGGCTACGAGCCCCGCAACGGACCGTTCCGGACGATCGCCGAGCTCGAGCTCGTCGCGGGCGCCTACCCGTCGTCGGTGCGCGGCGAGGATGCGAACCTCAATGGTCGTCTTGACCCGAACGAGAACGACGGCGCCCTCAGCGAGCCTCCCGACGACGCCGACGGCCTGCTCGACGCGGGCTGGAGCGGCGCGCTGACCGCCCGGAGTTCGGGCAGCCTCGTGTCGGCCTCGGGGGAGGATCGCATCAATCTCAAGGAAGCGACCCCGGAGGAGATGCAGGAGCGCCTCGGCGTGACCGCGCAGCAGGCGACGTCGCTCCAGACCTTCGCCAAGCGGCAGGACGCGAAGATCGAGATGCTCCTGACCCAGGACCTCAACACGCTCGCGACGAGCGGCCCTTCGAACAGCAGGAATGGCCGAAGCACCGGTGGCTCGGCGAGCGGTCAGGGCGGGGACACGGGCGGCCAGTCCGGTCGCCAGAGCGGCCGGAGTTCCTCCGGCATGCGTGGGAGCTCGAGCGCCGCCGGCCAGAACCGCATCCAGTCGCTCGACCAGCAGCAGCTTCGGCGGATCTTCCAGGAAGCCACCCTCGAGGACGGATCGACACCGATCCTCGGCAAGGTGAACCTCAACACCGTCTCCCCCGCCATCCTGCGCGCCATGCTGCCGGACGACCCGATCAGCGCCGACGCGATCATCGCCCAGCGGAGCGCCTCGAGCACCGGGCTCCTCGCGATCTCCGACCTCCGCGATTCAAGTAGGATCACGCCTCAAGCGCTTGCAGCCCTTGCGCCGATGGCCGATACGCAGAGCTACGTCTTCACGGTCACCAGTCGCGGCCGTTCCGCGACGACGGGGCTTGAGGTTGAAATCACGGCGGTGCTCGATCGTTCGACGCTCCCAGCCCGCATTCTGGAGTACCGAGAACAGTGAAGCAGCCGCAACCGACCGCCATCGACGATCAGACGCTCGTCATCGTCGAACGACGCGCCGATCGCGTCCGTGCGCTGCGCGTGCGCCGCGGCAACCGTCCGGTGGTCGAGGAAGCCCGCGAGTTCGATGGGCTCTCGCCGCTCTTCGCATGGGTCGAGTCGATCCGCTGCGGCGACGTGCGGATGCTCCTCCCCGCCGCCGCGACGATCGTGCGCCAGACGACGCTCCCGGCGGCGGTTCCATCGCAGATGCAGGCCGCGCTTCGGCTGCAGGCCGAGGGCATGTTCCTCGGCAGCGTTCCCTCGAATCGGCTCGGCCTCGGTGTCCTGGCCGGCGGCGATGAGAGCGAGCGGCAGGGGCTCATCATCGCCTGGCCCGTCCCCACATCGGGCGAGGGCGACGCTGGCCTGAGCGCGAAGCAGGAGAAGCTCGTCCGCTACCTCCCCGAGATGGCGGCGATGATCGTCCTCGCCACGGGTGAACTCCCCTCGGTGTCGGCCGATCGCGCGGCCGGCTCGATCGCGATCTCGATGCAGGGCCGCAAGGGCCTCGTCCTTCGCGCGGCCCGCGAATCGTCTTCGGACGACGGCGATTCCGCGGCGAACGACGCGGCATGGAGCATGGGCGTCCGCAGCGCGATCGCCGAGACCGTGCTCAACGCGGGCGTCGACGCGGGTCGGATGCAGGACACGATCTCCCGCATCGAGGCCACGCGGCGCACTTCGGGCTCGTGCACCACGATGCTCGAGCCCTCGGTGCGGACGGCGCTCGCCAACGCGCTCGAGGTGAAGGTGTCGTCCGCCGAGTCCGACGCCAACTGGTGGATCGACTGGGCGATTCTGCTTGCGGGCGCCGTGGTCGCCAACGGGCCGCTCGCCGAACTCGCGCAGCTGCGGCGCATCGAGGAAGGCGAGAAGACCTCGCGGCTCGAGGTGCTCGTGCGGCGCTACTCCGACCCGGCGCGCGCGCTGCGCGTGTGCGTGGCGGGATTCGCGATCGTCGCGCTGGCGCCGATCGCCTTCGCCTGGATGCGCTCCGCGGTCATCCAGTGGAAGATGCCGGAGGAAGCCGCCGTCTTCGAGCGCAACCAGCGGACGGTCGAGCAGCGCATCTCGCACTATCGCGAACTCGGCAAGCGCACGCTGCCCGTCACGAAGATCCTCGGCGACCTCGCCTGCTGCACCCCCGACGGCATCGAGATCGAGCAGATCCAGCTCTCCGGAACGCAGGGCGTTTCGGTGCGCGGCGTCTCGAAGGCGAAGAGCGACATCTTCGCGGAGAACCTCGTGACCGAGATGGCGTCGAACATGGACGCCTCCGGCGTGTTCGAGAAGGCCCGCCCCCGCTTCGATGCGGGTGATGGACGAGGGATCCTCAAGTTCGACATCGAGGCGCCAATCGTGCGCCCGACGCTCGAGAGCGCCTTCCCCGAGATCCGCGATTGGGCGAAGTCGACGCTCGCGCAGCGGAAGTACGGCAAGCCCGGCGACGGCGGCGATGACGCGCAGTCGGGTGCGGCTGCAGCCGGGGCCCCCTCCTCCGGAACCGCGGTTGCGAGCGCGAAGGACCCCGAAGAGACCGACGAGGCCGACGACGAGGATTCGGAAGCCTCCGGTGGAGACGGTGATGCGGGCGAGACCGCCGTCGCGAGCGGCTCGAACGCCGACCGCCGCGGCAGCGGCAGTGGCGCCGCCTCCGTCGGCGGACCCGCCCGCGGCATCAGCCGACGCGGCAACGACGCCGCCGCCGGTGGCGGATCGAGTGGAAGCGGCGGGAGCGGAGGCGCAGCAGGTTCCCCCGCTTCAGGAGCCGGCTCCACGCCGGCCGCTTCGGGGAGCGGCGCAGGCTCCGGCGGAGGCCCCGCGGCGGCCGCGCTCGCGAACGCGCAGGTTCCCAACTCGTTCACCGACGAGGAACTTCGCGCGATGACGCGCGATCAGGCGCGCGGGCTGCTCGCCGAGTTCTCGCGTGCGAAGCGCCGCGCCGATCTCGACGCCGAGACCCGCAAGCGCATCGACACCGACTTCAACCGCATCCTCGACTACCTGAAGAGCATCACGTGACGCAAGCGAAGCCGAACTCCTCCTCCTCGGACCGCGATCCGTTCGCTCGGACGATCGCCTGGTTCGGCACGCTTCCGCGCGCGGGCAAGTGGGGCGTGATCTCTGCGGCGCTGTTCGGCGGCTTCATGCTGCTCGACGAGGCGATCTGGCCGATCGCCGATCGCATGAACGAGCGCTCGGACCGCTGGGAGGCGCTGCTCGCGCGCGCCTCCGAACGCGCCGAAGGGCTCCCGCCCGAGATCGCCGCGAACGCGATCGCCTACGGGCCGAACGAGGTTCCCGGCGACGAGGCGCGCGGCATGACGAAGCTCGCCGCGGCGATCGACGCGATCCTCCGCAAGAAGGGCGTCACCAAGTACTCGCAGGATCTGCGCCGCGCGCAGCAGCTCGGGACCGACGTCCTCGGCGACATCGCCGGCCCGCTCGGAGGAACGATGGGGCGTACCGTCGCCGACATCGCCTTCGAGGCCTCGCCCGACGACGTGACGGCGATCATCGCCGACCTCGACGCGAGTGCGGACATCGACGCGATCAACGACCTGAAGCTGACCTACGCACCGGCCACGAAGCGCGTGGCCGTGCAGATGAGCGTCGAGAAGTGGGGCGTCCTCAAGCGCACGCCCAAGCGGGGTGGCGCATGAAGGAACTTCTCGATCGCCTCCCGCCCGGCCTGCGCGTCTCGAAGCCTGTCGTGATCTCGACGCTCGCCGTCGGCATCTCGGCGGTGGTCGTGTGGCAAGGGCTCGGCAGCGTGATGAGCGCGCTGATCTCGCCGTCGATCGCCGCGGAGGAAGCCGACCCCATCGAGACGCTGCGCAAGGACCGCGAGCAGGATCTCCTCGAGACGAGCCGCGCGCGCTTCATCGGTCGCTCGATGTACCAGCTGCCGCCGCCGCCACCGGCGAAGCGGCCGAAGCCCGTCGAACCGCCGAAGCCCGTCACGCCGCCGCCCGATCCAGGCCCCCCGCCGCCGCCGGCGACCTACACGGGCCCCGCTCCGACGAGCGTGTTCGGCGACTACGTGATCTTCTCGACGCTGTCCGACGCCGACAAGCGCATCAAGCTCGGCGAGACGAAGTCGGGGATCACCGTGCTCGCGATCAACGCGCCGTACACGGTGAAGCTCGGCTACCAGCGCGGCGAGTACACCGTGAGCCTCTTCGCGCGGATCAACGACTCGTTCCTCCGCGGCGGCATGCCCGCAGGCAGCCTCCCGGGCATCATCGAGGTGTCCGGAGACGCCGCGAAGAGCGCCAACGGCAGCGCGAATGGCAACGCCACCATCGGAGGCGCACGCCCGGGCGGCGTGACTCCGCCGACCGCCGCCCCGGGTGGCACGCCGCTCGAGGGCGGTCGGACTCCGGCCGCACCGGGTACGCCCGGCGCATCCGGCAACGGCCCCCAACCGGCGCCAGCAACACCGCGCGGTCCGGTCGGACCCGGCGACGAGCCCGGTGCCGATCAGCCGCGCGGGCCCGGGCCGGAGGCGGATCTCCCATCGCCCGCGATGGAACCGCAACGCCTCCCCCCGCCGTCCGAAGGCGATGGCGATGGCGGGCAGCAGGGCGTCGAGTACGTCGACCGAGCGCTGCTTCCGCCCCGACTCGAGGATGCGCAGATCGCGGCGATGTCGGTCGCGCAGGCACGCGAGGCGATCACGGCGATCGACGCCACGCGCTCGTGGTCGGTCGACGACCACAGCCGCGCGCGCCTCGATCACGAACGCGCGCAGCTCGTTGCCCGGGTGAACCGCGGCAGCTAGCGCGAGAAGATCGCAATCCGCACGGATCGTGCAGCGCGGATTCGACCGGACCAGAACGAAACCCCGTCCAGGATGGATGGCAGTCAGATTCCCTCCGCGGATTCCCCCGCGATGCAGAACCGGAGCCACGACGTGCGTCAGAACCGTTCCTTCTTCAAGAGCCTCGTCCGCGACCTCGTCCAGCCTGAGGCGTCGGACCCCTGCCGCACGGGCCATGTCCTCGGGGCGTCGACCTCCGACATCGTGCGCGCGACCGCGGCGCTGACGATCATGGGGTCGCTCGCGACTCCGTTGGCGGCGTCGGCCTCGACGGAGTCGGGTCGCCCGGTTCCCGCGACGCAGCCTGCCGCATCGCCCGCGCAGAACGCGCCCGCCGCGCCCGCGACCACGCCCGCGACCACGCCCGCCGCCGAGTCGCCGGCCGCGCCGGCGCCCGCTCCAGCTCCCGCGCCCGCGCCCGCGCCGGCCAGCGGCCAGTCTGAAACATCGGATGGCGCGCGCGGCCCCCAGCCAGCTCCCCAGCCCGGCAGCGGCAACGACGACCCGCGCACGGTCGTCCGCTACCAGCCCGTGCCGCCCGCCGACGTTCCGCCGTCGCAGCTGCGCGGCGTGCGCGAGGGTCGCCGCACGCTCGACGCCGAGCCCGTGAAGCTCTCCTTCAAGGATTCGGGCGTCCAGGACATCCTCCCGTTCCTCTACGAGTGGACGGGGAAGTACGTGTCCTACAAGCCGAACGAGGTGTCGAGCATCAAGATCACGCTGATCGGCGACCGCGAGATCTCGAAGAGCCAGGCGCTCGACTACATCTTCCAGTCGCTGAAGATGAATGGTCTCGCCGTCACCGAGACGGCGGACATGATCCACATCGGCCTCCAGACCGACCTCATCAAGACGCAGCCGGGCGTGGTGCTCGGCCCTGAAGAGGACGTGATGCAGATGGAGGACAACGGCCTCTTCGTCACGAAGGTGTTCCGGCTGAAGCACTCGCGCGCGACGGACGTGCTCGAGCGGATCGAGTTCCTCGTGCCGGAGGACTACGCGAAGCTGTCCGCGGACGGCGACTCGAACCAGATCATCCTCGCGGGCGACATCGGCCTGGCGAAGAAGGTGAAGACGCTCCTCGACATGCTCGACGTCCCGAACTGGGACGACTTCGCGACCGAGACCTTCCGCCTCCAGTATCAGGATGCGAACTCGATCAAGTCGCTGATCGACGAACTGTTCGCCGACAACGGCTCGGCGGGTGGGAGCACGTCGGGCGCGCGCAACGCGCAGAGAGGTCAGCAGCGCGCCCAGCAGCAGCAAGGCGCCGCCGGCGTTCCGGGCGGCACCGGCGGCGGCGGCGGGCTCATCGTCACGGTCCTCGAGTCGATGAACTCGCTCACGGTGCGCGCGACGCCGACCGTGCTCGCCGAGATCCGGCGGCTCGTCGCCAACGCGTGGGACCTCCCGCCGAACACCTCCGGCGACATCTTCCGCATCTACGACCTCGACTACGCGGATCCGACGAAGGTGCGCGACCTGCTCGGCACGCTTCTTGGTTCGGGCGGATCGCGCACCGGATCGCAGACGAACCGCGCGTTCGCGGGACGTCAGGTCCTCCAGGGCGGCGGCATCGGCGGCGATGGCTCGCCTTCGGCGGCGGTCGAGGGCATCTTCTCGATCGAGGCCTATCCCGACTCGAATCGCCTGATCGTCATCTCGAAGACGCCGGAGAACTTCGACTGGCTCGATCGCTGGATCAAGGATCTCGATCAGCCGTTCACGTCGGGCCTCCCGGTCAACGTGCCGCTCAAGCACGCGGGCGCGGTCGAGCTGAGCGAGATCCTCAACACGCTGCTCGCGTCGAGCGGTTCGGAAGGCGGCGGCCTGCGACTGCCCGAGGAAGGCATCCAGGGACTCGCCGACAGCTTCAACACCGGTGTCGGCAGTTCGACCGACACAGGCGGCTTCTCCGCCGGCGCAGCCTCGCAGTCCGAGCAGCTCCGCTTCCCGTGGCAGGGCGCACGCGCCGGCCAGGGCGCGGGCGGCGGCACGCCGCAGGAAGTCAGCGCGCTCATCGGCCGCAGCCGCATCGTGCCGAACCCGACGCAGAACTCGGTGCTCGTGATGGCGCCGCCGGAGGTCGAGAAGAAGGTCGTCGAGATCATCGAGCAGCTCGACAAGCCCGGCCGTCAGGTCATGATCACCGCAGTGCTCGCGGAAGTGAAGGTCGGCGACGGCTTCTCGTGGGGCGCGCGCGTCGGCACGAACCTCTCGGCGCCGCTCAACGGCGGCGACAACAGCGTCGCGGGTTCGGTCTCGCTCACGCTCGAGAAGGGGAACGGCGCCGTGGATGACGCGCCGAACTTCGCCTCGCCGTGGTTCGACTCGAGCGCGCTCGAGGTGACGACCGGCGAGAACATGGAGTTCTTCCTGCAGGCCCTGTCGACCGACAACAGCGTGCGCATCCTGCAGCAGCCGCGCGTCTTCACCTCCGACAACAAGGAGGCGAAGTTCGTCGCCGGCCAGGACGTCTCGCTCCTCACGGGCGAGACCTCGGGCTTCGGCACGACCGGCACGACCTCGAGCTTCGAGCAGGAGTTCGTCGGCGTGGGCATCAACGTGCGTCCGCGCATCACGCAGGACAACAACGTGGCGATGGAAGTCGAGATCCTCCTCTCGAACCTCTCCGCGTCGACCCAGTCGTTCAACTCGAACCCCGTCATCGACCGCCGCCAGACGAACACGAACGTCACCGTGAAGAACGGCCAGACGATCGTGATCTCGGGCATCCGTCGCGAGCAGGAGACGCAGGTCGACAACCGCATCCCGTTCCTCGGCGACATCCCCGTGCTCGGAGCGGCGTTCACCTCGACCCAGCGGCAGAAGGAAGTGGTCGAACTCGTCGTGTTCCTCGTGCCGGTCGTCGTCGAGAATCCCGACGCGAACGACGGCAACTTCAACGCCGACGAGCGCGAGCGCCTGCGGATGCTGTCGGAGCCGCTCGACAAGAGCTCGAACAAGCTTCTCAAGGAGAGCAAGTTCTTCGAGGAGCTCAAGTCGCCGGCGGGGAACGGTCCGGCGGTCGATCCGGCGCTCGAACCGATCGACGAGTCGACCGGCGCCGACCCCGCGCAGAAGAACAACCCGTGACGACCGCGCGCGAACGACCGCTCGCCTCCTCGACGACGGGCGCCGCGCGCGCGAAGACGAACCTTCGAACGCCCCCGCTGCACGCCCGTGCCGCGGGGGCGTTGCTTCTCGCGGCATGCTTCGGGCTTGCCGCGATCGCCTGCGCGGGCGGCGGTGGCGCGCGCACGGCTTCGGAGAAGCGCGCGACGACGGACAAGCCGTCGACGGCGTCGGGCGGGGGCGCACAGCCGGGTCAGACGAAGCCCGCGGCCATGCCGGGGAAGATCGTCGGGAGCGCGCTCGCGATCGATCTCCGCCCGCTCGGCCTCGTTCCGACCGACGGCTACACGCTGCCCCTGCTCTCGCCCGACGGTCGTCTGCTCGCGGTGCAGACCGGGACGGTTCCCGACCTCGCGACGCTCCTCGCGCGTCCGCGGCAATCGCCGCCGGTCGCGTCGAGGATCGCCATGTACCGCGTCGAGCCGCGCGGACTCGTGCGGCTGGGCGAAACGGGGACGGGCCTCGTGCTCGGTCGTTCGGCCGATGCGCGCGGGTTCCTCGTCGAGAGCCCGCGCCCGGATGGCTCGCGCTGGATCGGGCGGTTCCCGTGGGGCGGCGACGAGGCCGAATGGCTCGTGCAGGATGGACGCGTCAATGCGTTCGGCGCGCTCGGACCCGACGGCGCGCTCGCCTACGCGACGCGCGAGCGATCCGACCGCGCGTTCGATCTCGTGGTGCGGCGCGCAGGGCGCACGGCCCGGCTTCCCGCCGACGGCGTGCGCAGCCACCTCTTCCCCGTGTTCTCGGCGGACGGCGCGCGCCTGCTCGCGTTCTCGCTCAGGGACGGGATCCTCGAACTCGTCGCCGTCGACCCGTCGAGCGACGAGTCGATGCGGCAGTCGGCCACGCGGTCGCTGATCAGCGATCGCGCCAACGACGAGATGGCGATGCAGATGGTCGCACCGCAGGGAACGCGGGACGGGGCCGACGGCGACGACTGGATCCTCTTCCACCCCACGCTCGGTTCGCTCGTTCGGTGGAACCCCGTCGACGGCGTGCGCGCCTTCGCCGGCCGAC
The DNA here is from genome assembly GCA_044346895.1 of Phycisphaerales bacterium. Taxonomy (GTDB): domain Bacteria; phylum Planctomycetota; class Phycisphaerae; order Phycisphaerales; family SM1A02; genus QWPT01. Next base: position 520 of record JBIIYI010000023.1, on the reverse strand, counting down.
CTCTCGCCGCCGGGCGGATCGACGCGCAGCGGACGGCGTTCCTCGTCGGCGATCGCGTGCGCATCCGCACGCAGGGCGAGGGCGCGGGCGCGCCCGCCGCGGTGATGAAGCCGGATGCCGGTGTGTCCGATCCCGGGCTCGGGACCGTCCTTCTCGACGGCGTCGCCGTGCCGCGGGCGATCGCTCCCATCGACGGCGCGCCGGCGATCCTCCTCGCCGCGCCCGATCGGAACGGCCTGCGGCTGCTCCTCGCCCGGCTTCCGGGCTGATGGCGGACGCGGCACGCATCGCGGCTGCGCGCATCGATCGAGGCAAAAGGCAGCCGGGCGCTTCAACCGCGTTGATGCGCCCGACGGGGTGTGCATTCGAATTGATGGCTCAATGCCCGCGGAGAATCGGGCGTTCCGACATCGGGCCGCGCAGGCCTGGGTGGTGAGGCCTGGGTGGTGAGGCCTGGGTGGTGAGGCCTGGGTGGTGAGGCCTGGGTGGTGAGGCCTGGGTGGTGAGGCCTGGGTGGTGA
>JBIIYI010000319.1:0-4020 GCA_044346895.1 Phycisphaerales bacterium | reverse complement strand
CCTCTTCCTCATACTCCGCGCGGCGCACGTCTTCCTTCGTTTCCTGCACGCGGCGCATGCGCCGAAGGTCGGGGAACGCGAAGGCGACGAACGCAACCACCGCGAGCGTTCCGAACCCTCCGCTGACCACCGAGAAGACCGGGCCGAAGTGGCGTGCGACGAGGCCGGACTCGAACGCGCCGACCTCGTTGGAGCACTCGATGAAGACGGAGTTCACCGCCGTCGTCCGACCGCGCAGTTCGTCCGGAGTCCGGATCTGCACCAGCATGTGACGGATGACGACCGAGATGTTGTCGACCGCGCCGCTCACCGCAAGCACCGCGAGCGACAGCCAGATCGAGGTGCTCATGCCGAAGACGATCATGCAGACGCCGAAGATGGCGACGCTCCAGAGGAGCGCGCGCCCCGCATGCGAGAACGTCGGACGTGCCGCCAGCCAGATCGCCATCAGGAACGCGCCCACATAGGGTGCCGCGCGAAGAGCGCCGTGCCCCTCGGGGCCGCAGTGGAGGATCTCCTTCGCATAGACCGGAAGAAGCGCAGTCGCGCCGCCGAAGAGGACCGCGAGCATGTCCAGCGTGAGCGCTCCAAGGATCGTCTTATCGCGCCAGATGTACTCGGCGCCCTTGAACATGTCGCGCAGCCTCGGAGGCGCCGAGGTGCGCGCGATAGGCCGCGGCCGCAGGAAGAGCGCCGCGATGCCCGCGGCACAGCAGAGCGTGGCGGTGATCGAGTACACGATCCAGGCGCCGTGGAACTTCGCGATCAGCCAGCCGGCGAGCAGCGGACCTGCGACCGCCGCGAATTGGAAGAAGCCCGACTGCCACGCGATCGCGTTCTCGAAGCGCTCCGGTGGCAGAAGCGACGGGAGCAGCGCTCCGCGCGACGGCGCGTTGAAGCTCCGCACGCAGCCGGATGCGAGCAGCAGCACGAAGAAGAGCCAGATCGGCGCCGACTCATGGCTCGCGAAGGAGAGTGCGAGCGCGATCATCCCGAACCCCATCTGCGTGATCGAGAGGATGCGCTTCCGGTCGCCGCGATCGACGATCGTTCCCGCGGGCAGGGTGAGCGCGATCACCGGTACGGCGCGCGCCAGCCCCATCAGACCGAGCAGGAACTCGTCGCCCGTACGTTCGTAGACCTCCCAGCCGATCGCGGTCGAGAGCATCTGCAACCCCATGCTTGAAGCAAGGAAGGAGCACGCGAAGAACCGATAGTTCGGCTCGCGGATCGCACTGAAGGGGTCGTGGCGGGTGGCGTCGGACAAGGAGCGGCCGGTCGGTGCGCCTCAGGCTTCCACGACGGAGCGGCGGTCGTGCCGCGCAGCCGTGGTCGGAGCCGCGAGGTTGGAGTCCCGCAGGGTAGCGGTTCCTTCCCGTCGAGCACCGACCAGCCGATCTCGGTTCCGGATCCGGCCGTCGAAGTCTCCGCCATTCTCCGCCACTCTCCGCCGCCTTCCGCCACTCTCCGTCGCTTTCCGCCACTCTCCGCCGCTTTCCGCCACTCGCCGCTCTCCGCCGCTGGCATTCGGTCGCCGACCCTGGTCGATCGACGACGAGCATCGGGATGATGGGGTATCGACGCCGCAACGCTACGATGCGGGAATGACGGTTTCGCGCGCCATCCCTTGCTCCGACAGCGTCGTCCGCCTCGATCGGCATGCACGGGCCCGAGCCCGCTTCGGTCGCGTCGGACGCACCGTGCTCTGCATTCTGATCGTCACGGCCGCCGCCGCGTGCCAGAACCGCAAGGTGAAGGTCGAGATCGACGCGAGTGGCGAACAGGCCTCGCGCGTCTTCGCGACCAACGACACGAGCCGACGAAGCCTGGAGGGGATCGAGGCCGTCTACGGCTCCGAGGGCGAGTCCGATGCGGAGCTCGGCCGTCGCTTCACCGGCACCTTCGCCGACAGCGCGATGCCCTCCGAGATCGGCAACCGGGGCGCCATCGGCCGCGTCGACAGCGCGCTCGGCAGCGCCCGCGTCTACTACGAGCAGTTCGCCGACCGCCGCGAGGAGTGGACGAGCCTGCGCGAGCGCGTCGAGGGCGGCATCCTGTGGATGCAGCTCTTCGGTCGCTTCATCGAGCTCCGCAAGATCAAGGACGAGCCCGCGCGCGGCGAGTTCTCGCGCTGGTGGAACTCCGAGGCCATTCCGTTCGCCGCCGACACGTTCCTTATGTACTCCGGCATGCAGGCCGCGTCGCAGGCGCAGCGGATCGGCGCCATGCCGCGCAACGCGGGCGACTTCACGCCCCGGACCGTCGACGAGACCTTCCGGCTCTCCCTGTTCGAGCCGCTGGTCATCCACTTCGCCGAGCGCGGCTGGCTCACGCCCGACGAACTGGCCGCCGCGCAGATGCTCGCGATCAACGGGAACGTCTCCGGTCGCGAGCGCGCGTGGGTCGCCGACAAGGTCTTCTCGCCGGCGGTCGCGCGGCTCGCCGCGCGCTTCGACCCGACGCGGAAGGACATGAAGCTGAAGGACTTCGTCCCGCTCGCGATCGAGTTCGTCCTGTGGACGAAGCTGTCGCGCGAGTACCGGGATCTCGTGCTCGCGTCGCCCGCGATCCCCGAGGTTACGAAGGAGGCGATCCGCGCCGGGAAGTGGGATTTCGAGCTTCCGCCGCCGTTCGGATTCCGCACGATGGAACGTCCGAAGGTGACCGATGCCGACGTCTATCTCGACACCGGCGCCGAGCCCTTCTTCACGAACGGCCGCTGGAACCCCGAGTCGAGGCGCGTCGAGTTCAAGGGCGGCTTCTACGAGGACAAGTACCGCTACGCGCCGTACAACCCGCCGTACTACGCCGTGTGGGCGCTGCCCGCGCAGAAGCAGGAGTCGGTGTTCGGCGCGGTCGTCGTCGAGGGCGAGCCGCTCGCGGAGTACTGCGCGTGGGAGGCCTCGCTCGACGAGCCGCTCCGCAAGCGCTGGCTCGACGCGCTCGACACGCTGGCCTCGACGAAGGACGCCGCGGCGGCCTACGCCGTGATGGCCGAACTCGCGAAGGACCATCCGCTGCCGATCGAGATCGCGCGATGGATCGCCGAACGCGCCGGGCAGCCGATTCCCGAGGGGATTCGCGAGCGGACCGCCACGGGCACGGCCGTCGGAGCGAGTGCGGGCGAGGCGCGCGACCCGGCGGCGGCGACGCCCGACGCACCCGCGTCCACCTCCGGCGCGGATCGCGCGACTCGGGGTTCGGTAGGTTCGGTGGGTTCGGTGGATTCGGCGGATGCGGCCGGTTCATCCGCCGGCTGACGCGCGTCGAGCCGGTTTCTTCGGCGCTTCCCGGCGTTCTCCGGGTCGCTCCGGCGCGCTTCGACGCGCTCCGGGCTGCGTTGGCGCGCTCCGGGCTGCGTTGGCGCGCTTCGGGAGTGCTGTGGCGAGCTTCGGAGTTCCTAGACGCTCAGAACCCGACCGACGAACGCTGGCCCTGCTTCACCACCGACGCCTCGCCCTCCCAGACGGCGCGGCCCGTCGTCGTGTTCGTCATCGACATCTGGAGGACGTACGCCACCTGCTTCGTCGACCCCGAGCGCGCGCGATCCTCGATCAGCTTCGCGGTGAGCGTGGCGTCGGGCACGTTGCTCGGATTCACCTGGTTGTCGCGACCGCTCTGGAAATCCTTCAGCGCCTGCGCGTCCTTCGCGATCGGGTCCTCGGCGCGGCCGCCCGGCCCCGTCGTCATGATGACCTCCGCGCGACCGGAGTTGAGCAGCGCGATGCGGATCTTCTTCAGGATCGCGTCGGTGTCGAACTGCTGCGTCGTGGTGTTGATGACCGGATTGAGGAGGACGCCGGCGGGCTGGTTCGGAAGCCGCGAGAGCGCGCCCGACGTGATGAGGCTCTGCACCACCTGATCGGCGAGCAGGTTCCAGTCCTGGATGTTCATCCGGTCGGCGTTGACGATGAGGTCGTTGCCCTTCGGATCGACGTACGCGGCCTTCTGGCAGCCCGAGCCGGCGACGGCGAGGATGGCGGCGAGCGAGAGCGTGGGGAGGGATCGGGTGTTCATGGG
>JBIIYI010000022.1:0-13606 GCA_044346895.1 Phycisphaerales bacterium | reverse complement strand
ACGCGCAACTGCGCCTTCGTGCTCGTCTTGTTGACGTGCTGCCCGCCCGGGCCGCTGCCACGGACGAAGGTGAAGTCGAGCGCCGCGGGCGCCACGAAGCAGCCGTTTCCGAGGCGCAGCGCGCCGATCGGGATCGGCTTCGGCGCCGGCCTCGGTGCCGGCTGGTGCGGCGATCCCGGCGCGGAGTTCCGGTCGAACGCGCGTGCGTGCGGCGCGGTGTTCGCCGGCGCGCGTGGCGGGCCCGCGCCGTGGTTCGCGTTCGGATGGCGTGGCTTCGCGTGCTCCATCGGCGATCCTCCGCGCGGCCGTCTCGGGGTGCGGTCGTTCAGAATACGAGCCTGATGCCGGCGCGCAGGCCCTGCAGGCTTCCGTCGAGTTCCATCGCGTCGCCGTCGAAATCGCCGCCGACGAGGCGGTATCCGAAGTAGGCGGCGCCTTCCCTGCAGAACCAGAACGAGATGTCGGCCTCGACGCGCGAGGCGCCGCCGAGGTCGCCGTCCGAGACGGGCAGCGACACGCCGAGCGCGCCGCTCGCGGTGATGTCGACGCGGCGGATGATCGGGAACGACTCCTTCGTATCGAATCCGAAGCGGAATCCGGCGCCGAGCCCGAGCGCGAGGTACGAGTCGCTCTCATCGCTCGCGAGGCCCGTCGTCGTGTCCGAGATCGTGCGCGAGATCGCGTCGATGTCGGCGGAGACGAGTCCGAAGAACGACAGTTCCGTCCCGTTCGCGGGAGGAGTCCATCCGTCGCGCGGCGCGCTCCACGGCGTCGGCGTCGCGGCGAGCGGGCGGTAGAGGTCGTACGCGACCTCCGCGCCGGCCGACCACCACGAGAACTCGCTCGTGAACGCATCGCCCGACGCGACCGAGACGCCGCCGAGCGCGAACGCCTCGTCCGCCGTCCCGCCGCCGTCGGTCGAGAAGCTGAAGCCGCGGATCGAGACCGCGAGGCGATCGCGCATGAACGAGAGTTCGCCCGCGAACGACGCCTCCATGTCGTGGAGATCGGGAGTGCGCACGTCGATCTTCGCGCCGCCGTCGGTGAAGTTCCCCTCGAGGCGCGGAAGCCACGCGTCGAGCGAGAGTTCGAGGCGGAACGGAGCGGGCTCGTCCGCCGCCGCGGTCGGCGCATCGGCGGCGTCGCCCGAGGCGAGGGCGAGGGATGCGAGGAGCGATGCGGGATCCATGCGCGCAGCGTATCAGCGGCTGCGCATCTCGATGACCGCGATCTCGGGCGGGCAATTGACGCGCAGCGGAAACCACGCGCCCACGCCGTTCGTCACGTAGAGATGCGATTCGCCGCGCTCGTAGTGCCCGGCGCTCAGGCGCTCGGTGAAGACGAGGTTGAGGCGGCGGTTCCCGCGCCGCGCGACCTGACCGCCGTGCGTGTGGCCCGAGAGCGTGAGCGGGATGCCGCGCTCCTCCGCGCCGACGAAGGCCTTCGGGTTGTGGGCGAGCAGGAGGTCCGCGCGGCCCGCGCCGCACCGCCGCAGCCGCTGGGAGCAGTGGGGGATCGACTTCGCCCAGTCGATTCCCGCGACGAGCAGTCCGTCGCGTCCGCCGACGCGCACGGAGTCGTCGACGAGCGGCACGAGCCCCGCCTCGCGCGCGCCGCGCACGATCGCGCGCGGGTGGTCGAGGTGGTCGTGGTTGCCGAGCACGACGAAGACGCCGAGCCGCGCGCGGAGGAGCGCGAGATGCTCGAAGAGGAGCGGCGCCTCGTGCGCCGAGAGGTCGACGAGGTCGCCCGTGATCGCGATCAGGTCGGCGCGCACCGCGCGCACCGCGTCGACCGCCTGCGCGAGCCTTTCGGCGCCGAGGAGATGGCCGAAGTGGATGTCGGAGAGATGCGCGATGCGCAGGCCGTCGAAGGCGCGCGGCCAGTGCGCGCTCGCGAGCGCGATCTCGGTGATCTCGATCGGCTGCCGCACGTGCCGTGCCCGCAGCGAGCCGAACGACACCGTGTCCGGAAGCCTCGTCAGGAGCGCGTTGCGGAGGCTCGCCGTGCGGTAGGCGAGACCGCGCGGCGGACGCTTCTCGCTCATGCGACGGCCTCCGCCGCGGCCCGTCCGGCGTGCTCGAGCAGGAGGTCGCCGAACGCGCGCACGTGCGCGGGCGTCGTCGCGAGCGCGCCGATCGAGACGCGAAGGACGAGCCTTCCGTGGAAGCGGCAGTGCGAGACGAAGAAGCGGCCGTCGCGGTTGACCGCGTCGATCAGCCTCTGCGTCGCGTCGTCGCCCGCGCGATGCGCGATCGACACGAGGTTGAGCGTCGGCTCGACGACGAGTTCGAGTGCCTCCGACGCGCGCACGCGCGACGCGAGCTCGCGCGCCATCGCGACGTGGTCGCGCACGAGCGCGCGGAGCCCCTCGAGTCCGAACGATCGCAGCACGAACCACAGCTTGAGCGCGCGGAAGCGGCGTCCGAGCGGGATCTGCCAGTCGCGGTAGTCGATGACCTTGCCCGACTCGGTCGCCGCGTTGCGCAGGTATTCCGGCAGGACGCTCAGCGCGCGCACGAGTCCCGCGCGGTCGGCGACCCAGAGGACGTCGCAGTCGAAGTTGACCGGCATCCACTTGTGCGGGTTGAAGCACCAGCTGTCGGCGTGCTCGGCGCCCGCGTTCACGAAGCGAAATTCCTCGCAGAACGCGGCGGTCCCGCTCATCGCCGCGTCGACATGCAGCCAGAGGCCGTGCGCGCGGCAGACGCGCGCGATCTCCTCCACGGGGTCGATCGCGTTGACGCCCGTCGTGCCGATGGTCGCCGAGACGAAGGCCGGAAGATGTCCGAGCGCGCGATCGCGCGCGATCTCGGCCTCGAGGAGGTCGACGCGCATGGCGCCCGCCGCGTCGACCGGGATCAGGCGCACGAACTCCTTGCCGAGTCCCGCAAGCCGAGCCGCCTTTTCGATCGAGGAATGCGCCTGGTCGCTCGTGTAGGCGACGATCGCCCGGCCGAGCGCGCCGATGCCGCGGGCGTCGGTCGAGAAGCCGGTCGCGCGCTCGCGTGCCGCGACGAGCGCGACGAGCGCGGCGGAACTCGCGGTGTCCTGCAGCACGCCGCCGCCGTCGCCGGTCGAGAGGAACCGTTCGGGAAGTCCGAGCGCGTGGACGAGCCAGTCGAGGACGTGCGTCTCGATCTCGGTGCACGCGGGGCTCGTCGACCAGAGCATGCCCTGCACGCCGAGGCCGGCGCTCGCGAGTTCGCCGAGGATCGATTCGTAGCTCGAGTTCGCCGGGAAGTACGCGAGCCAACCCGGGTGCTGCCAGTGGACGATTCCCGGCATCACGATCGTGTCGAGATCGGCGAGGATCCGCGACATCGGCTCGCCCGTCTCGGGCGCGCGGGCGGGGATCCTCGAGCGGATGGCGCCGGGCGGCGGGAGTTGGGCGACCGGACGCGAGGCGATAGACTCGCGGTAGTCGGCGATCCAGTCGATGAGCGCGTGACCCGCGCGACGGAAGCCCTCGGCGTCGAGCGGCGCGTTCGGAGGCGGGCGATCGTCCGTCGGAGTCATGGACGGGGAGCGTAGCCCGACGGATTGGACTTCGCCCATGCGGAAAGCACCCCTCGCGCCCGAGCGGGCGGAGATTCGAAGGCGATGAAGGCACCGGCACCGGACGAGAACCCGCCGAACGAGAACCCGCCGAACGAGCTGGCGACCGCGCGGCTCCGTCTGCGGCCGATGCGTGGGTCGGACATCGCGCGCACCGTCGAGGTGCTCGGCGACCTCGAGGTCTCGCGACGGCTTTCGCGGGTGCCGCATCCCTACACCGAACGCGACGCGCGCGCGTTCCTCGAGATCCTCGCCCGGGGGCGTGCGGACGGTTCGATCGACCACTTCGCGATCAGCCTCCTGCGCGACCCGCTGGAGACGCAGATCGGGGCGATCGGCGTGCATGACGAGGGCGACGGCGGGACCGCGGAGGTCGGCTACTGGATCGCGCCCGAACACTGGAACCGCGGCATCGCGCGCGAGGCGCTCGCGGCGGTCGTGCGGCACGCGTTCCGCGAGCGATCGCCGCCGCGCACGGTGCTCCGGTCGGCCGTCTTCGCGACAAATCCCGCGTCGGCGCGCGTGCTCGAGGCGTGCGGCTTCGCGCAGGTGGGCGAGACCGTGCAGCGATCGCTCGCAACGGGACGCGACGAGCCGAGCCTCCTCTTCGAACTTCGCCGCGCCTGACGCGACGCATCCGACGCGGACGGACGGCTCCTCCTCTGGCGGCCTCAGGCGCGCACGAGCTCGCGGTCGACTTCGGTCGCGAGCTCCCTCATCAGCGCGGTCGAGAGCTCGAAGCGCAGTCCCGCGGTCGCGAAGAGCTCGGGCAGCGGACGCGAGCCGCCGAGCGAGAGGCCGCGGCGGTAGTTCTCGAGCGCCTTCGCCTGGTCGCGCCGCGCGTTCATCCACATCTGGATCGCGCCCGTCTCGGCGATGCCGTACTCGATGTAGTAGAACGGCATGCCGAAGAGGTGGAGCTGCCGCTGCCACTGCGCGTCGCGCGCATCCTCGCAGCCGTCCCAGGAGACATCGTTGCCAAAGCGCTTGATGAGCGCGCGCCACGCGTCGGTGCGCTGCGCGCGCGTGTGGCCGGGATTCGTGTAGATCCAGTGCTGGAACGCGTCGATCGTCGCGATCCAGGTCATGATCGTCGGGAACCTCTCGAGGCGCTCGCGCAGCGCGCGGCGGCACTCCTCCTCCGAGTAGAACTCGCCGTGGTAGGGGAGCGTGAGGAGCTCCATCGACATCGACGCGACCTCCGCGAACTCGGTCGGCGAGTTGCGGTAGTCGACGAGCGGGTCGCCCTTCGAGAGGATCGAGTGGAACGCGTGGCCCGCCTCGTGCACCATGGTGACGAGGTCGCGGTGCATGCCCGCCGCGTTCATGAAGATGAACGGACGGTGCGAGTGCTGCCGCTGGTACTGGTAGCCGCCCGGCGCCTTCGCCGGACGCGACTCGAGGTCGAGGCAGTCGCCCTCGCGCATCGAGTCGAACATCGCGCCGAGCCCGCCGCCCATCGCATGGAACATGCGCGAGCAGCCGTCGACGAGCTGCTGTGCGTTCTCGAAGGGACGCAGAGGCTTCCGGCCCTTCACGTCGACCGCGAGGTCCCACGGCCGCAGCGTCTGCGCGGCGAGGTCGCGCGCGCGCTCGGCGTCGAGGCGGCGCTGGATCGGCACGAGATGCGCCTCGATCGCGGCGTGCATCGACATGCAGTCGGCCGGCGTGTAGTCGAAGCGCTTGAAGCGGCGGTGCTGGAAGTCGCGGAAGTTGTCGAAGCCCGCGTTGCGCGCGATCCGGTGGCGCAGGTCGAGCATCCTGTCGTAGATCTCGTCGATCGCGTCGCGGTCCTCGAGTCGCCGCGCCGCGATCGCCTTCCACGCGCGCTCGCGCGCCGGGCGGTCGGTCTCCTCGAGGAAGCGCGCCATCTGCGGCATGGTGCGCGTCGCGCCGTCGAACTCGACGGTCATGCGGCCGACGATCTGGTTGTACTTCTGGTCGAGCTCGGCGAGCTCGGTCTCGAGCGGGATGTTCGCCTCGCGGAAGAGCTCGATGTCGACGAGGAGGTTGCGCAGGAGCACCTCGTAGCGCGGCCGCGGCAGCGAGGCCGCGAACGCGCTCGTCGCGATCTTCCGGTCGAGCGCGCTCGCGATCGGCTTCAGCTTCGGCTCGACGTCGCGCACGAAGCCGAGGAACGCCGCCTCGGCGGCCTTGTCCTCGGTGTTGCGCGTCGTCGCGATGTAGAGGTTCGCCTGCCTCTCGGCGACGAGCGCGTCGAGGTCGCTGCGGTCGAGGATCAGCTGCTCGAGTTCGTCCGCGCTTCCGATCGGGCGCGCGAGGAGCTCCTGGTAGTGCGGTTCGATCGCTTCGAATCGGGTCGCGTCGAGGTCGGCCGGTGCGTAGGCGCGGGGAGTTGCCATGGGACGCGGAAGATACCGCGTCGCGCCGCCGGCGGCGCTATTCTGGCGGGATGCCTTCGGTCGTCCACGCCTTCGCGCCCGCCAAGGTGAACCTCGCGCTCTCGGTCGGTGCGCCCGATGCCGCGGGCATGCACCCGATCTCGTCGCTGATGGCGACCTGCGCGTTCGGGGACGACCTCGAGGTGCGGCGGCTGCTTCCCGACCGCTTCTCGCGCTATTCGATCGACTGGCATGCGGAGGCGCGCCGCCGGAGCGACATCGACTGGTCGATCCGCAAGGATCTCGCGGTGCGGGCGCACCTCCTCCTCGAGGAGCGGCTGGAGCGGAAGTTTCCGGTCCAGCTGAAGCTCGAGAAGCGGATTCCCGTCGGCGGCGGGCTCGGGGGCGGCTCGTCGAACGGCGCCGCGATGCTGCGCGCGGTGGACGCGCTCTTCGAACTGAACCTGCGCCCCGAGTTCCTCGAGGATCTCGCGCGCGAACTCGGGAGCGACGTGCCGTTCCTCGTGCGCGGCGGACACGCCGTCGTCGAGGGAACGGGCGAGCGGCTCGAGCGGGTCGAGGCGGGCGGGACGCACCTCGTGCTCGCGTTCCCCGAGATCCAGTGCCCGACGGGTGCGGTCTACCGCGCGTTCGACGCGCTGCGCCCCGACGCGCGGCTCGAGCCGGCGCGCGTGCGCGCGCTCGCGACCGACCGGATCGCGCCGCATGCGCCGTTCAACGATCTCGCCGACGCCGCGTGCGCGGTCGCGCCGGCGCTCGTCGACGTGCGTCGCCGCATCGAGTCGGTCGCGGAACTGCCCGTCCACGTGAGTGGTTCGGGTTCGACGCTGTTCGTCGTCTGCGACTCGGACGTCCATGCCGACGCGCTCGCGGGTGCGATCGAGATGCGCGCGGGCGTTCCGGCGATCGCGACGCGCACGGCGACGCCCGCGGCGGAGCTCGTCGACGGAGAACCTCGCGCGCCGCGCGGGGATCCGCCGGCGGATCACGACGATTGAGCGGAGTGCAACGTGCGCGCCGGAGGCGCGGGGAGCCGTCATGCTGGCAGGTTCGGGCTACGACAACGTGATTCCGCCGCTCTTCCGCATCGCCGCGCGCGTCGTCGTCATCGGGATGACCGTGATGGGCCTCGGGTTCTGCGCGGGCTCCGGGTACTTCCTGTGGCGGACGAACGAGTGGATCGCGACGTCCGCGACGGCGAACGGCACCGTGACCGCGCAGGCGTCGAGCATGCGCACGGGAGGTGGGCCCGCCGGGACGCCCGGTCGCGGCGGCTCGCGCCCGACGCGCGCGGAGGTCGTCGAGTTCACGACGCCCGACGGCGCGCGCCGCGAGTTCCGGTCGAGGATCAGTTCGTCCGATCCGTTCCCGGTGGGCGCGACCGTCCCGGTCCGCTACAACCCCGCCGATCCGACCGACGCCACGATCGACACGTGGTTCCGGATCTGGGGATTCCCGCTGATCTTCCTCGGCGTCGGCGTGATCGAGCTGTGCGTCGGCGTCGCGTTCCTCGCCGTGAGCCGACGCGTCGGCGGTCCGCGGGGCGCGTAGACTCCCGCCCATGCTCTGGCAGCCCTCACTTCCCGAACGCTATCTGAACGCGAGCGAGGACGAACTCGCGCGCGCGATCGCCGCACGGAAGGCCGAACTCGGTCCGCGGCTGCTCGTGCTCGGGCACCACTACCAGCAGGACGACGTGATCCAGCATGCGGATCTCGTCGGCGACAGCCTGAAGCTCTCGCAGATGGCCGCCGCCGAGGCCCCGCGCCGCGGCGCGAGGCACATCGTCTTCTGCGGCGTCCACTTCATGGCGGAGACCGCCGACATCCTGACTGCGGACGACGTCGAGGTGATCCTGCCCGATCTCTCGGCCGGCTGCTCGATGGCCGACATGGCCGCGTACGAGGACACGGTCGACGCGTGGGAATCGATCCACGCGGCGATCCGCGCATCGGGCCGCGCGCAGCGCGTCGTGCCCATCACCTACGTCAACTCGACCGCCGCGATCAAGGCGTTCGTCGGCCAGCATGGCGGCGCGTGCTGCACGAGTTCGAATGCGATGCGCGTCTTCGAGTGGGCGCTTGCGGGCGGCGATGCGCCGAAGGCGCGAGGAGAGGAGATCAAGATCCTCTTCCTTCCCGACCAGCATCTCGGCCGCAACACCGCGAAGCGGCACGGGCTGACGACCGAGATCGACGCGGCCCACGCGGCCGAAACGGCCGAAACGGCCGAAGCGGCCACGTCGGGCCGCGCGGCCCGCGGAGCCGTCGCCGAGACGGCGCTCTGGAACCCGAAGGAGGAGTGCGGCGGGCTCTCTCCCGCCGAGATCGTCGACGCGAAGGTGCTCCTCTGGGCGGGTCATTGCAGCGTGCACAAGCTCTTCCGGCCCGAGCACGTCGCCGCGGCGCGCAAGGACGCGCGGACCGTGCTCGTCCATCCCGAGTGCGCACAGGAAGTGGTCGACATCGCGGATCTCGCGGGCTCGACCGAGTTCATCATCGACGAGATCGAGAAGGCGCCGTCCGGTTCGCGCTGGGCGGTCGGCACGGAGGTCCACCTCGTGAACCGCATCGCGCGGCGCGCCGTCGGGCGCGGTGTCGACGTGCGGATCCTCAGCGACTGCCAGTGCCTCTGCACCACGATGTACCGGATCGACCAGGCGCACCTCGCGTGGTGCCTCGATCACCTCGCGGCGGGCAAGGTCGTGAACCGCATCGCCGTGCATCCCGAGGCGAAGCGGCTCGCGAGGCTCGCGCTCGAGCGCATGCTGCGGCTCTCGCCCGCGCGCGCGAACGAGCCGGTCGCGGTCGACTGAGCGACGCGCGCAGCATCGCGCGCGGCGCGTCCGACTCGTCGCGAGTGCGCCGCCGCGCGGAACATTCCGCGGTCGGGCCCGCGGCTGCGGTGATCCGAAACAAAGAGGGCGTGCGGAATACGTCATGCGTATCGCGCGACCGTTCCGCCGCTGCTATCGTCGCGGGCTCGGTACCGTGCGGGAATGCGCGGGCGTCGGCGCAGCCGGCGGAACCGCGCACGAGCGCGCGTCGGTGAGGGAGGGTCGCCCCGCATAGAGCAGCGGAGCGGAGCGAAGAGCGGCGAAGAGCAGAGCGGTGAAGCGAAGCGCGGCGAAGAGCAGAGCGGCGAAGAGCAGAGCGGCGAAGAGAAGACGGGAATCCAAGGCCGGAACCCCGGCGAGGCGCCGTGGTCGGGATCGGCGAGCGTGGTTCCCGAGAGGTTCCCGAGAGGTTCCTGCTTGGTTTCCGACGGGAATCCAGCGACGGAACGAGAGAGGAAGTGTGATGAAGAACGGTGTTCGAAAGTCCCTCAAGTTCGTCGCGGTGCTTCTCGTGGTCGCCGCGGTCGCGCTGCTTCTCGCGCCGACGATGCTCTCTGGATACGTCCGCGGCGTGATCGAGCGCGAGCTCGGCGCGCGCGTGAACGGCCGTGTATCGGTCGCCAGCGTGTCGCTCGGATGGTCCGGCCCGCAGAAGGTGTCGGGCCTCTCGATCGAGGGTGGCGCCGACGTCGGCGCGGTGCGCCTCGACACCGAGGTCGCGCAGGGGTTGTGGACGCTCGCGACCGGCGACGCGGTCGATCTCCGGCTCGCGGGCAGCCTCGCGACGGCGGTCGATGCGGATGGTTCCATCGGACTCGCGCGCATCGTCCGGCCGACCGCGCCGGACGCCGCGGCGGCGGGTGCGGCTGCGCAAGATGGGAAGCAAGATGGGAAGCAAGATGGGAAGCAGGATGGGAAGCAGGATGGTGTTCGGAATGGAGGCGCCGCGGATCCGCTGCTTGCGGGTCGACGAATCTCGATCGCCCTCGACGGCATCGATCTCAAGGCCACGCAGCAGGACGTGCTCCTCTACGCGATCGACGGACTCTCCGGAACGGTCGCGCTTTCGGAAGCCGCTTCCGGCGCCGCCGGAAATCCCACGGGCCATGTGCTCGCGGTGAAGGGCGAACTCGCCGCGAAGACGCGCGTGGGCGAGCGGAGCGGCGCCTTCGAGGCCTCGGTCGATGCGAGGATTCCGCGCGCAGCCGGCGCGTTCGAGTTCCTCCGCACCGAGGGAACCCTCGCGATCGACGCGACCGATCTTCCGCTGCCCGGTCCGCTCGATTCCATCGCGGAGCGGATCGATCTCTCGATCGACACGACGCCGACGCGCACGGTGATCGCGCTCGACGCGCTGGTGCGCGCCGGAGCCGCAGCGCCCTCGCCGATCGTCGCCGAGCTCGAATCGGGGCCGCTCTGGGACGCGGGCGGCGCGTTCGCGCTCGATCCGGCGTCGCTGCGCGCGACGGTCGACGCGAAGTCGGTGCCGCTTGCGCTGCTTCAGCCCTACGTCCCGGAGATCGCGCCTGGCGTGCGGCCCGATCTCGCCGCCGATGTCGGCGATGTCGCCGACGTCGCGGTCGAGGTGGACGGCATCGACGCGAAGTCGGGGTCGCGGGCGATCGCGCGGTTCGACAGCCAGCGGTTGAGGCTGTCGTTCGAGGCCGACGTCGCGACCGACTCCGCGGGCCGACCGAAGGGCGTCGCCAACGGCGTGCTCGCGGTGAGCGCATCCGTCCGGCCCGAACTGCTGCGGGCGCTCGGCTGCGCCACCGAGACGCCGCTGGTCGCGACGGCGGCCGGCAGGGACATCGTCTGGAGCCGAGGCGCCGATGCTCCCGCGGCGCCCGCGCTGCGCGATGTCGGCGATGCGGTCGGCGGCACCATCGAGTTCGATCTCGCGCGCACGTTCACGTGGAACGGCGCCTCGGATGGTCCGCTCGCGGGAGTGCCCATCCGCGTCGAGTCGCTCGCGCTCGCGATCGACAAGGCGGCGGGCGATGCGTCCGCGCGCACGCGTGGCTCGTTCGACGCGCGCTACGGCGACGAGGGCACCGCGCATGCGGACTTCACGGCGCGCATCGATCCTGCGGCGCGCGCGGTCTCGGGCGCGACCCTCGACGCGGGCGTCGGCCTCGATCGAGTGGTTGTCGAGCGGATCTCGAACGGCGCCATCCGCGTCGGGCCGCAAGGTGCGGATCTCAGGGTCTCGGCGACCGGCCTCGATGCCGCGCCCGAGCAGGGCGCGCCCGGACTGCGGGGCACGGTGCACGTCGAACTCGGCGGCGCGCTTGCGGTCGCCGGAGGCGAGACCACGGCGATGGTGAACGATCTCGCGGCGGACATCACGCTGCCCGGCCCGGGCGTCCCCGGCTTGCTGACCCTCGCGGCGAAGGTCGATGGCGCGCAGGCGCGCGTCCGGCAGAACTTCGCCGCACTTCCGAGCGGCACCATCGATCCGGCGGCGCTCGGACTCTCCGGCTCGGTCGAGATCGCCGGCATCGATCCCGGCTTCGTCGGCCGCCTCGCTCCGGGCGCGGCCGAACGGATCGGCGTGCTCGGCCGCGGCCCGATGCGGCTCTCGATCCGCAACCGGACCGAGTCGGGCGTGCTTGCGGCCGACTTCGATCTCGAGGCGTCCGCGCTGACCGCGAAGGGTTCGACGCGCATCGCGAGGGATTCGATCGGCGTGCGCGACGTCGTCTGCGGCGGCACGCTCACGCGCGAGGTGATCGCGTCGATCGGGCTTGGCGATGACGTCGAACTCGAGCCGGGCGCCCGCTATGCGCTGCGCGTGCCGAGCCTCGACGTCGGGCGTGGCGAGCGCGGCTGGTCGCCGACGGGCGACATCGTCGGTTCGGCGTCGGTCGAGTCGCTCGTCGTCCGTCGCGCGCCGGGGCTGAAGGCGCCGCTCGCGATCGCCCGCGTCGCCGCGGACGCGTCGTATGCGATGCGCGACGAGCGTGCCGCCGCGAAGGGCGCGCTCGCGCTCGGCGCGGGCGGGGGCGACGGCTCCGTCGCATTCGATCTCGCGTGGAAGAAGCCCGCGGAAGCGCGACTCTTCGCGGGTCTCGAGGGAACGCTCGAGGCGACCGGCCTCGACGCGGCGTACCTCGAGGATGCGTTCGGTCTCGAGCCCGCGCGGCTCTCGGGGTTGCTCGGCGGGCCAGGTTCGCTCCGGGTCGCGCTCGCGGAGCGCGGGGTCGCGACCGCGCGGATCGCGGCCGAGTTCCCGCGCTTCCGCACGAATCTCGATCTCTCGGCGCCCGAGACCGCCGGAGGGCGCGTGGTGAACGGCCGCGGATCGCTGCGTGCGGACGTCGCGCCGGAGACCTTTGCGCGCCTGGCGGGCCTTGCGAACGATGCCAGGCGCAGGGTGGTCTCGCCGGTCGTCGTCGAACTCGACATCGCATCCGCCGCGATTCCCCTCGATGCCGGCATGAAGCCGATCCTCGCTGGCGCCGCGATCGACGCCCGCGGTTCCGTCTCGCCCGTCTCGATCGAGGTCGCGGACGAGCGTGGCGTGAAGACGACCTTCTCGACCGGGGCGCTCGCGCTCGAGGCGAGGGCGACGCGTCTTTCCGAGGAGGTCGCGCTGAAGGTCTCGACCGCGAGGTCGGCCGATGTGCGCGGCTCGATCGAGGCCGACGCCTCGCTGCGCGGCATGCTGGCGGACGCGGGCCAGGACGCTGCCGCGACGCCGTTCTCCATCGATGCGAGCGTCAAGGCGCGTGCGTTTCCCGCCGCGACCTTCGACGCGCTCGGCGCCACCGACGGCGCGATCGGCCGCTATCTCGGCGACGCGATCGACGCGGACATCGGCGCGAGCATCGTCCGCGACGGGTCGTCGGCCTCGCGCGGGACCGTGAAGGCGTCGCTCGCGTCGCCGAACGCGAAGGTCGAGGTGCCCGAGATCGCGATCGCCGACGGATTCGCGCGCGTCGCGCCGGCGAAGCCGATGACCGCGACGCTCGCGCTCTCGAAGCCGGTCCGCGAGCAGCTCCTCGCGCCGATCCATCAGATCTTCGCCGACGTCGTTTCGGGCGCGCCCGCGCGATTCACGCTCTCAAACCTCGCCTGGCCGCTCGACGGCGACCGCCGGCGTCTCGACGCGGAGTTCACGCTCGAGACCGGCGAGGTCAGGCTGGTCAACTCGGGGCTGCTGTCATGGATCCTGATGGCGGCGCAGGCGGGACGGACGGAGGGGTTCGAGGCGTTCATCGAGCCATTGCGCGGGCGGATCGCGAAGGGGCGGCTGACGTATCGCGACTTCGCGCTCAAGGCGGGCAAGACCGCGCAGGGAACGTGGAAGAACTCGCTGATCTTCACCGGCGACATCGATCTCGCCTCGATGCCGATGCGCGCGATCGCGATCACGACGGGCGTGCCGCTCTCGGACGCCGGCAACTGGTCGAGCGACGCGCGGCGGCTGTTCGAATCGATCGGCGCGGTGAGTCCGGAGCTCCTCAAGAGCCTCGTGGTGGGGGTCAAGCTGTCGGGACCGATCTTCGACGCGCAGGGACGGCCTGCGAAGCTCGATGAATCGCTCGAACTTCCGGACATCGCCGACGCGATCCGCCGCAACCCGGGCGGTGCGATCGAGGCCGTCGGCGGCATCCTCGACCTCTTCAAGAAGCAGGACGAGAAGCAGGGCGAGAAGCAAGACGAGAAGAAGCAGCCGAAGAAGGATTCGAAGAAGGACCCCACGAAGGATCCCACGAAGGATCCCACGAAGGACGCGAAGCAGGACGCGAAGAACGAGCCGAAGAAGGACGCAACGAAGGATCCCGCGAAGGATGCGGCGAATGACGCGCCGAAGGATGGCGCGAAGGAGTCACCGAAGACTCCG
>JBIIYI010000318.1:0-4058 GCA_044346895.1 Phycisphaerales bacterium | reverse complement strand
CCTCGATCCGGCGCAGGGCGCCACCCGGTGGTCGATCGACCTCGATGGGATCGGCGGGCGAACCGAACTCGCGGGGCTCTTTCCCGTGGGCACGCCGCTCCTACGCGGCGACACCGTCGTGGTGATCGCGCGGAAGCCGACGCAGCGCCTCGAGCAGGTCGACTGGATCGTCGGACTCGATCGCGACGATGGATCGCTGCGCTGGGCGACCACGCTCGCCGGCGCGTCCTCGGCGCAGGGCGTCTTCGGGCGGCGGCAGCCGGGCATGGTCGCCGACGGCGACGCGGTGGTGGTCGCATCGCCGCTCGGGGTGATCGCCCGCGTGCGCATCGACGACGGCAGCATCGCGTGGCTGCGGCGCAGCGCCGTGCCGCTCGCGAGCGCGCGCGCGGCGCATCAGCCGTGGGAATACGGAGGTCCGGTCGTCGTCGGCGATCGCGTCGTCGCGCTCTCGCCCGATGAGCGCGAGATCCTCGCGCTCGATCGATCGACCGGACGGCTGCTCGAGGCGCGTCCCGTCGGGCCCGGAACCGCATGGGGCGCCACGCGCTACCTCGTCGGAGCGGTGCTCGCGGATGGAACGCCCACGGTGGTCGGAGTCGGTGGCGACATCGTGGCATTCGATGCGATGGACCTCGCGAAGCGCCGCTGGACGTTCGCCGAGGCGGTCGCGAGGTTCGAGCCGCCCCGCGCCGGCGTCGGGAACCGCAATGGGATCCGGGGCCGGGTCTCGCTCGCCGGCGACCGGCTGCTCGTGCCGGGCGTCGACGAGTACCTGTGCATCCGCGCCTCGGATGGCTCGATCGAGTCGAGGATTCCCGGGCAGTCGCCTGCGAACGCGGTGATGCTCGAGGATCGCATCGTGGCCGTCGGCGACGACACGCTGCGCGTCCTCATGCCGCCCGGTCGCGCCGAGGAGATCCTGCGCGCGCGGCTCGCGGCATCGCCCGACGACCCGGCGGCCGCGGCCGCCCTCGTCGATCTCGCGATCCGCACGGGTCGCTGGGAGTTCGCGCTCGAGTCCTCGCGCACGGTCCGCGACGCGCTGCTGCGGTCGAGAGGTGCGACCTGGCTCCGCTCCGAACTCATCGACAAGGCGATCCAGATCGCGCGCAGCCATCCGGTGTCGGGCGAAGAGGCCTTCGCGATCGCCGAATCGGTCGCGGACACGCCCGATCTCCGCGTCCGGGTGGCGCTCGCGTTCGGCGAGTTCCTGCGTTCCGAAGGGGAGGCCGCGCGCGCCGCCGGCATCTGGCGCGCGATCGCGAGCGATCCCGAGCTGCGCGACACGCTCGTCGAGGAGGATGGAGCGCGCCGCTCGGTTCGGCTCGACGCGATCCGCCGGATGGGCATGCTCGCCTCGCGCGACGTCGAACTCGCGGCCGAACTCGAGCGCGGCGCGGTCGCGGCGCTCGACCTCGTGCGCCAGTCCGCTGCGACGGGAAGCGAGCTCCGCACCGAACTCCGCACCGAACTCCTCCGCATCGCCATGTCGCATCCGCGCACGAACGCCGCGGTCGACGCCGCGATCGACGCGGCGCGCCTCGGCGACGACGCGTCGGCCCTCACCGCGCTCAGCGCCGTCCTCGAGGAGTGCCTCGTGCCGCCCGCGCGGCTCGAACTGGTCGAGCGCATGCGCGTCGCCGTCCGCGAGCGCATCGCACCGACGCCGCTCGCGACCCGGCTCCCGAAGATCGACCGTCGGATCGCCGAACTCCTCGCGGCGAGCACCGATTCGTCGGCCGCCCTCGTCGCGACGGCGCCGGACTATCCGAAGATCGGCACCGAGCCCGGGGCCGGTGTCGAACTCCGCGGGCAGATCCCGATCATCGACGGCGACGCGCTTCTCGACCGCGACACCTCGATCGTCCTCTGCCTCGTCGACGGTTCCATCGTCCGCCTCGAGGGGGCCGATCTGGCGACGCGCTGGCGGCTCCGGCTCGACGACCGCGACCCGCGCGTCGTCTGGTGCGGCAAGCGCCTCGCCGTCTTCCAGCGGCCGTTCGTAGGTTCGGAAACCGTCACGCTGATCGATCCCGAGCAGGGGACGGTCGTCTGGTCGACCCCGCGCACGAGCGCGATCTGGCCCGACGAGCCTCCGCCCGTCGATCAGCAGGACCGACTTCCGAACGGCCTTCCGATGCTCGCGAGCGAGGTGCTCGCGGGTTGCGACGGGACGTCGATCGTCCTCGTTCGCCGCGATGGTCGGATCGCCCGCTTCGGGCTCGGCGATGCTGCTCCCGACGCCACCGTCGGACGATCGAAGCTGAAGCGCGTGCACTCCGCCCGACTGCACGGCGGGCTCCTCGTCCTCGTCGGGCGGGTAGGCGAGAGCGACCAGCCCGAGACGACCGTCACCGTGCACGACCCCCGCTCGCTCGAGACGATCGCCGAGTTCAGGACGGCCTCGCAGGCACCCGTCCGCTGGGCGTTCGCGACGGCGCTCGGCGAGATCTTCCTCGGGTCCGAGGCGGCCATCGAGCGCTGGGCGATGGACGCGGGGGGAACCCCGCGCCCGATGCTGGTCACGACCAACTCGCAGACCGGCGCCTCGTCGAGTCCGATGCTCGTCGGAGCGAACCTGCTCTTCGCGACCGCGAACGACATTCCCGCCGTCCTGCCGCTCTTCGGCGGCGACATGCGCATCGTCGAGGTCCCCGGCGTCGAGGACGGCAACCGCACGATCCGTGCCATGATTCCGGTGGCGGAAGGCGTCGTCGTCCACTTCAACGACCGCATGATCCTCGTCGGCCCGACGGGCGAGGTGCGCGGAGCGGATGCCAGCAGCCGCACCCGGAACTCCCCCTTCGCCCTGCCGATCGCAGGGGGCATCCTCCGTTGCGACTCCTCGATGATCGAGGACGCGCCCGACGAGCCCGGCGCCCGCGGCGGAGACTTCGGCCTCGTTGTGCAGCCGCTCTCGACCGACCGCGGGCTGCGCGTCGAGGGGAAGCCCTTCGCGTTCCGCACGGGGGTCGAGACGGTGGGACGCGCCACGGTCTTCGAGGGCTGGCTGCTCTTCTCCACCAAGTCGCGCATCGTGGGGGTCCCGATGCCCGTCTCCGAGGCCGGCGGGGACACGCCCGGGGCGCCCGGCGCCGACGCCGGCGGAGGTTGACGCGTGAGGACGACGCTCGGGGCCCGGTCGGTTGGGCTGGCGCCGGCGGAGGGTCGTTGCCTGGGGGTTGACATGTCGGGCCGAAGTCGAGACAACTCCCGACCCCACCGAGGGGGGCTCTCAGGTGGATCGGCTCGCGCGTCCACGGGAGCGAGGCCGGGGTTTCACCCGCTCCGGCGCCGGGCAGATTGCCCTCAGGAAGTCTGAGTCATCGACGGCCAATCGTCCGATACACGGCCGGAAGGGATCCTCCCGGACCGCGAACGGATGAAGCGGACGGTGTTGGAAAGGAAGAGGAAAGTGCTCACCATGCTTGCCGACGACCGAATCGACGACGAACTCTTCGCAAATCCGTGGTGCTCGGACCAGTGGCAGCCGGGCCTCGGAGGCGCCGCGCCTGCGCTCCTCGACCGCGACGAGGACGAGGATGAGGATTTCGAGATCGACGACGACGAGGACGACTTCGGCGACGAGGACGACTTCGGCGACGAGGATGCCGAGGATGACGACGAGGAGGAGGACGAGGACGAGGATGAGGACGACCTCGATGACGAGGACGAGGATGAGGACGACCTCGATGAGGAGGAGGAAGAGGAGGAGGACGACGAGGAGGACGAGGACGAGGATGACGAGGACGAGGATGACGACGAGGACGAGGAGGAGGACGAAGAAGAGGATGAAGAGGAGGACGACGACTTCGGCGACGAGGACGACGACTTTCTCGAAGATGAGGACGTGGACGACGAGTAAGCGCTAAGGGGCGCTCGCTGGATCGTGCGGACGAGCTCACCACCCAGGCCTCACCACCCAGGCCTCACCACCCAGGCCTCACCACCCAGGCCTCACCACCCAGGCCTCACCACCCAGGCCTCACCACCCAGGCCTCACCACCCAGGCCTCACCACCCAGGCCTGCGCGGCCCGATGTCGGAACGCCCGAT
>JBIIYI010000317.1:0-4061 GCA_044346895.1 Phycisphaerales bacterium | reverse complement strand
CGCACTCGCGAGGCCCGGAATCACGAGCGACGCGAAGATCCCGAGGATCCCCACGACGACGATCACCTCCACGAAGCTGAATCCACGGCGGCGCATCAGTCGTCCGCTCCCTTCATCGCGTCGAAGCCGAGCGAGACGAACGCAGTCTCGGGGTGGCCGGTGGTGGGCGTTCCGATTGGACCGTGCGGACGGCCGCGTCCGCGCGCGAGTCCCCGGCCCGCGGCCTGGGCCGGGAGCGACGTCAGCGCGCCGAGCGCGGGCGAGATCTTCGGTTGCACGCCGCTGTTGCCTGCGAAGCGGACGAGGTTGTCCGCATCGAGACGCGCGACGGCGCGCACGTTCTCGTTGACATCGGGGCGCTCCGAGCCCGTGCGCGTCCAGATGCCGCTGGTCCGGGCCGTCCAACCCGAGCGGTCGTCGAGCGCCGGGTCGTAGAAGACCGCGCAGGCCGCACCGAGCCGGACGCTGCGGCCGAGGATGCGTCCGTAGACCGCGCTGCGCGTCGCGAGCGTCACGCCCGCTTCCGGCGCGTAGATCTCGCCCTTCACGACCGACCCTTCGCCGATCGAGACGCGTCCGTCGCCCGCGACCGACACGAGGACGCGCGAGGCGCCGCCGTCGTACGCGGCGCGGCCGGTCGCATCCCGCACTTCCTCGGGATTCGATCGTTCGCCGCCGAGGTACGCGCCGTCGATCGACGAGTCGCCGAGCACGGTGAACGCAAGCGTGGCGCCCGCAGCGACCTCGATCGACGCCGCGTCGAGCACGAGGTTTCCGCGCACGATGAACCGCGCGTCGCCCTCGACGCGCATGCGCGCGCCGCGCTCGATGTGCAGGCTTCCTCCGACGTCGAACGACCGCGCGCCGCGCAGCGTGACCGCCGCGCGCGCGGGAACGCGCATGTCGCCTTCCGGCATGGCGTCGTAGGCGATGTATCCGTCGAGGATGACGTCCGCGGTCTCGCCGTCGTCGCCCCGCCGCGTGCGCTCCGCGGGCAGCGCCGCGAGCGGGACGTGGATCGCCGTCGGGATGCAGACCGACTTGTCCGCGAGCTGTTCGTCGTGCGAGTCCGCGTCGATCGAGAGTCCACCGATTCCGAGCGCCACCGTCCCATGCAGGCTCGCGTTCGGCGAGAGCGCCAGCGAGCCACGCGTCCCGTCCGCGATGCCGTATGCGACGGGCTCCGCGAGGATCGCGAGCGGAGAACTCCGCCAGACGCCGAGAAACGCGTCTCCCTCGAGGGTGAGCGCCTCGGTCGCGAGCAGCGCGAACTCCGAGCAGTCGAGGTCGGCGGTCGGCGCGCCGGGCGCGTGCGGGAGCCTGCCGACGGCGCGGGCGGTCTGCGCGATGCCGGCGCTGGTCCCCTCGACGACGATCTCGACGATCTCCGACGAACCATCGGCGGCGAGGCCGGTGAGGAGATCGCGCACGCGTGCCTTCGCCATCGCGTCGCCCACGGCGAGGCCCTCGAAGAGGACGCCATCCGTCTCGGCGATGGCGTCGAGGTCGAGCGAGGGATCCTCGATGAGGTCGACCGCGACCTCCATCGCGCCCGAGGCGGCGGCGCGGGCCGCGGCGGCATGGGCGAGGTTGCGGCTGGCGGCGATGTTGGCGTCGCGCGTCGCGGCGAGCGACAGTCCGAGCAGGGTCGCCACGCCGACGGCGACGAGCGCGAGGAGGATCGCCGATCCGCGTCGCGCGTCGCGCGGGCGATCGGACGCGTGGTCGCGCGGGCGGTCCGCCCGGTGCGCGGGACGATGCGTCCGTCCGATGTTCGAGTGCATGGTTGGCCTCATCGAAGGGGTTCCTCCGGGACCACGGGAGCGATGACGACGCGGGCGGTCGCGCGTTCGGCCTCGAGTTCGAGCGAAAGATCCGCAAGTCCGCTGCGGCCCGATCCCACGAAGCGCGCCTCGTCGAGGCCCTCGGCGAGGATCGTCTCGACGAGCAGCCCGTCGCGGGCGGATTCGTCCCGGATCGCGAGGAAGTCGTCGTCGGAGGCGAACTCGGTCTCGAGCGCGCGATCCTCGTCGAACCGCGCTTCGGCCACCCGCTCGAGCACGACGTCGCCCATCGTTCGGTCGAAGCGGATCCAGCCGAGTTCGCTCAGGTGGACGGTGCGGCTCGGCACGCGATCGGAGAGCCACAGCGCGACGGTCCCGCCGTCCGAGGCGAGCGGGGCGCGCAGCGACGGCGCGACCGCGCGCAGCCGCTCGACGAGCAGCGCGCCTTCGATCGCCGGATCGGAGATGCGCGCCCGCGCGCCCGCGCCGCGCGCGAACGCGGTCACGAACGCGACGATCGACAGTCCGACGATCGAGAGGAGTCCGGCCGCGACGACGACCTCGATGAGCGTGAAGCCTCCGGCTCGCGCGCGCGGCGCCAGGCCGCGGCGTCCGCTGGGCCTTCGGAGCGTGGCGGCCCATGGAAGGGTGATGGACTCCCGGAGCGTCATCGCGAGGCTCCCGCGGTGGCGCGCGGCGGCGCGACGCGTTCGAGGAGCGACAGCGTGGCGCCATCGGGTGCCGTGACCTCCGCGATCAGCCGACTGACGGGGATCGAGACCGGTCCGTCGTTCATCGAACCGATGTTCCGAGCCTCGCGCAGGGTGCGGATCTCAAGCGTGCATCCCGCGAGGGTCTCGCCTCCGTCCGAAGCCTCGAGCAGCCGTCGGCACGCGGGGTCTCCGCCTTCACGCACCACCTCGGCCGCGGTCGCGAGCGCGCGCTCGGCCTCGACCGCCGCCATCGCCTCGCGCCGCGCCGCGAGCGCCGCCGCGTCGGACGACGCGAGGAACTCGAGCGCTGCGATCGCCGCGACCGCGAGGATCGCTGCCGCGACGAGTACCTCGACGAGTGTCAGGCCGGCGCTGAATCGCCTCGGGCGCCCTTGCGAGCCGCATCGGTGCGAGGCGGGGCGCCGTGATCCGCGCCCAGAGGGCGCAGACGGCCACGGCGACTCGGCCGTGGCGCGGAAAGGACCGTTGACGCGGGGTTCGGCCATGGGGCGATGCCCGCGCGAGTCGGGCTCTCGTCCGGGTCGTCGGCGAACGAATGCGCCGAAATGCGCGGAAGACGCGCGCTTCGAGGAATCGGGGCGTTCGCCGGTCGGCCTGTAGGGTCTGTGCGATTGCCGCGGCGTCCGGCGTGGTTGCGGGAACCGCCCCGGCGGGGGAGGATACGAGGCCCGGAATGCCGCGCATCCTCCTCCGACACATCATCGCGGAACTCCTTCGCGTGCAGATCCTGACGGCGAGCGTCCTCGTCGCGGTGATCGCGTTCGGTGCGGCGATCCGCCCGATCATGCAGAACCTCCTCGGCGCGGAGGAACTGCTGCAGTTCGTCGCGCTCGCGTCGGTGCCGATGCTCCAGTACGCGCTGCCGTTCGCGGGCGCGTTCGCGGGCACGATCGTCTACGCGCGGCTGGCGGCCGACAACGAGGTGCTCGCGATGTCGGCCGCGGGTCTCTCGTACCGGAGGATCCTGCTTCCCGCGGCGGTGCTCGGCCTCGCGCTCCTCGTCGGCATGGCGGTGCTCGTCGATGCGGGCGTGCCGCGCTTCTGGACCTCGATGCGACGGCTGATCACGCGCGACGTGACCCGCCTCTTCGTGAGCGCGGTCGATCGCGGCGAGGCGTTTCGCGTCGGCAACACGCAGCTGTACGCGGACGAGGTGCTCGTGATCCCCGGCGAGGAGATCGAGGGCGCCGGCGCGGGCGGGCCCACCACGCGGCTTGCGCTCGCGGGCGTGGCCGCGATCGAGTCGAGCCCGAGCGGCGCCACGCAGACCGAGTTCACCGCCGAGTTCGCCACGGTCGACGTCTACCGCACCGAGGACAGCGCGTACCTCAAGCTCCTCTTCCGCAACGCGACGGCCTTCCGCGAGGGCGAGGACGCGCTCGTCTACGTGCCGCAGGCCGAGCCCGAGGCGATCGATCTCGGCAGGGGCATCCAGCTCGAGCCGAAGGATCTCGACATCGGCGGCCTGCTCCGGATCTGGAACGACACCGACGGCTATCACCGCGTGGCGGAGGCGCGCCGCGACTGCATCGCCGCGCTCGAA
>JBIIYI010000316.1:0-4067 GCA_044346895.1 Phycisphaerales bacterium | reverse complement strand
CGTCGCCGCGGGCGCGATCGTCATGCCCGCAGCCGCCGCCGCGGGCGTGCGGATCATCCCCGTCGACAGCGAGCACAACGCGCTCTTCCAGTGCCTGAAGGCGTCGACCTCGATGGACGAGGTCCGCAGGGTCGTGCTCACGGCGTCGGGAGGCCCGTTCCGACGCCGCTCGCGCGCGGAGATCGCGACGGCCACCGTCGACGACGCGCTCGCCCACCCCACGTGGCGCATGGGGCCGAAGGTGACGATCGACAGCGCGTCGCTCATGAACAAGGCGCTCGAACTGATCGAGGCGCACTGGCTTTTCGGTCTCGAAAGCGCGCGCATCGATGCGATCGTGCACCCTCAGTCGGTCGTCCACGGCTTCGTCGAGTATCTCGATGGATCCGTACTCGCCCAGCTGTCGCCACCGGACATGCGCACGCCGATCCAGCAGGCGCTCTGCGACCCCGAACGGCTTGACGGACCCTCGCGCAAGCTCGATTTCAGCACGCTCCGGAACCTCGACTTCGAGCCCGTCGATGCGGAGCGCTTTCCCGCGATCCTGCTCGCGCACCGCGTGATCGACACCGGCGGCAGCGCAGGCGCCGTCTTCAACGCGGCCAACGAGGTGGCCGTCGAGGCCTTCCTCGCGCGGCGCATTCCGTTCCCCGCGATCGCGGAGGTGGTCCGCGTGGTGCTCGACGAGGCGCCGATCCGACCCGTCCGCGCGCTTGCGGACGTGCTCGCGGCCGACGCCGATGCGCGCGCGCGCGCGCGGGGCGCGATCGACCGGCTCGCCCGGGCGGACGCGGCGGTTCCGGCCCACCACTGAGCCAGAACCGCGTGCGCGTGGACGGCCGTCGCGTGGGCTCGGTTCCGTCCGACGAATCGCCGGGCTTCGATGCGCCCGGCATCCCGGCTGGCGGTGTCGGCCTCGACTCGCCGGAACGCTGCGGACACGGCGTCGTCTCGCCTCCTTGTCAACCGTGCGCCGATACGGATCTCGGTCCTTCGGCGGATCCGTCGTGCAGAACCTAGTATGCGGTCGTGAGCGCTTTCTCCGGCTTCATTCTCGTTCTCCTCGGCTTCGGCTTCCTCATCTTCATCCACGAACTCGGGCACTTCCTCGCCGCGAAGTGGGCGGGGATCCGCGCCGATGGATTCGCGATCGGCATGGGTCCGTGCGTCGCGAGCTACCGGCGCGGCGTCGGATTCTGCCTCGGAAGCGCCGATGCGCGCGTCGTCCGAAAGCATGGCCGTCGGCCGATCGAGATCCCCGACGACGAGCGCGAGGCGCTCGGGATCGGCGAGACCGAGTACTCGCTGCGCGCGCTTCCGATCGGCGGATACGTGCGCATGCTCGGCCAGGAGGACGGCAATCCCGAGGCGACCAGCGAGGATCGCCGCAGTTTCGGGAAGGCCACGATCTTCCGGCGCAGCGTCGTCATCCTCGCCGGGATCACCGCGAACCTGATCCTCGCGATCGTCCTCTTCCTCGTCGCGTTCCTCGTGGGCGTCCGCTTCCCGGCGCCGTCCGTCGGATTCGTCCTCCCGAAGAGCAGCGCCGCGCGCGCCGAGCCGATCCCGGCACCCGGCTCCAGCGTCGAGAGCGGATTGCAGCCCGGCGACCGCATCGTCTCGATCGACGGCGACCCCGTGGCGACGTTCATCGACGTGCGCGTCGCGGCGGCGATGGCGAAGCCGGGACAGCCGCTCGAACTCGTCGTCGAGCGCGGCACCGAGCGGATCGCGTTCACGGCGACGCCCGAGAAGGAGGCGGCTTCGGGGCTCCTCTCGCTCGGCATCCTGCCGTCGCGCGGTCTGACGCTCACCGACGTGCCCGAGTCGCGCGGCAAGGTGTCCGCCGATCTCGCGCGCATCGACCCCGCGCTTCCCGCGGCTGGCGTCGGGCCTGGCGCCCGCATCGTCTCGGTGAACGGAACTCCGGTCGCGAACTACGCCGAGGCGATCGACGTCGCCGCGCGCGGAGGAGAGTCGACGGCGCTCACCTTCGAGATCCCCTCGCAGGACGGCGCGCCGAAGTCGGTCGAGGTGCGGATCGACGCCGAGCGCGCGCTCGCGCCACTCGCCTCCGAGCCGCCGCGCCCCGCGGGCGAGCAGGGTTCGGCGGGCGCCGACTTCGTACCCGCGATCGACTGGGGCGTCGCGGGCCTCGCACCCCTCGCGCGCGTCGACACCGTCGTCGCGGAGAGCCCGAACGTCGGCGTCCTCCGCGAGGGCGACGTCTTCCTCCGCGTGGGCACGCTCCACGGCCCCCGCACGTCCGACCTGATGCGCGCGTTCCGGGCGTCGCCCAACGCGACGCTTCCGGTCACCGTCCTGCGCGACGGAAGCGAGGTTGCGCTCGACGTCCGCACCGACGCGAAGGGGCGCGTCGGCGTCCACCTCTCGCCGGCGGTCGGGTCCGCCCGACTCGCGCGCGCGATCGAGACGATCTACTCGGATGAAGGCGTGGCGCGCGAAACACCCGCCAAGGCCCTCGCCGTGATCCCGCTCGCATCGATCGAGTCGGTCGACGGCACGGCCATCGCCGATTTCACCGCGCTCCGGAAGCGTCTCGGCGAGATCGCGAAGGAGACGCCATCCGGCGAGGCCGCCACGCTCGCGTTCGTCCTGCGCGATCCGTCGCCCGAGTCGACGCCGGTCGAGATGCGCACCACGTTCTCGCCGACCGACCTCGCCGACATCCGCGCGCTCGGCACGACCTTCCCCATCCCCGAGGGCCTCTTCGATCCCGAGTGGACCGTGCTCACCGCCGACGGCGACCCGTTCAAGGCGGTCGCGATGGGTTTCCGGCAGACGGTCGTGATGGTCGAGCAGGTCTTCCTCACCATCGACCGCGTGAGCCGCGGATCGGTGGGCGTCGACCAGCTGCAGGGCCCGGTCGGCATCCTCCACACCGGCACGCAGGTCGCGAGCGAGGGCTTCATGTTCATGCTGTTCTTCCTCGCGCTGATCAGCGTGAACCTCGCGGTCGTCAACCTCCTGCCGATCCCGATCGCGGACGGCGGCCTCTTCCTCTTCCTGATGTACGAGAAGTTCCGCGGTCGCCCGCCCTCGATCGCGTTCCAGAACGCGGCGGCGATGGCGGGCATCGCGCTGGTCGCGGGGCTCTTCCTGCTCACCTTCTTCAACGATCTCACGAGACTGTTCGGCTGAGGCGCTCGATGCCCGGCGAATCGCCCGCGCCGAACGATCGCCGGATCGCGCGGGCGGTGCATCGGTACCCGCGCCGCAGGCGAAGGGGCGGCCCATGACCGAGTCACACCCCGTCGCATTCATCACCGGAGCCGGCAGCGGGATCGGCGCCGCGTGTGCCCGCCTCCTCGCCGCGCGCGGCCACGCCGTCGCGCTCGTGGGTCGTCGGCACGACATGCTCGAATCGGTGCGCGCGTCGCTGACCGATCCGTCGCGCCACCTCTCGATCCCCGCGGACGTCGCCGACAGCGAGCGCGCCGCCGAGGCGATCGACCGGACGGTCGAGGCCTTCGGCCGCATCGATGCGCTCGTCCTCGCAGCCGGCACCGCGCCGAAGGTGCCGATCGAGCAGACGACGGAAGCCGTGCTGGAGGAATCGTTCTTCGTCAACGCGTTCGGCAAGGCGTTCCCGATCGTGCGCGCGTGGCCGATCTTCAAGCGCCAGCGCTCGGGGCGCGTCGTCATCGTGTCGACGATCGGAACGATCGATCCGTTTCCCGGCTTCTTCGCCTACGCCGCGAGCAAGGCGGCCGCCGACAGCTTCGCGCGTTCGATCAAGGCCGAAGGGAAGGCGATCGGCGTGAAGGGCTTTGCGGTCAACCCGGGCGCCGTCGAGACCGACATGCTGCGGCGGAACTTCCCGGAGAAGGTGATCCCGCGCGAGAAGGCGCTTGCGCCCGAAGCGGTCGCCGCGATCATCGTCGCGTGCGCGACGGGCGAGCGCGACGAGGACAACGGGAAGGTGATTCCGGTTCCGAGTCCTTGAGCGGCGCGCGATGACCCTGAGCGGCGCGCGATGACCCTGAGCGGCGCGCGATGACCCTGAGCGGCGCGCGATGACCCTGAGCGGCGCGCGATGACCCTGA
>JBIIYI010000315.1:0-4070 GCA_044346895.1 Phycisphaerales bacterium | reverse complement strand
CGTTCGCCGCGCTGCCCCCGCCCTCTCTCCCGCAGGCCGAGAGAATCAGGATCGCGCAGAAGATGGCCGCACGCCGGAACTTCATCCGGGCAGAATACCCGACCACGCCGATGCGAGACGAGACCTCCCAACGCCGAGAATCCGAGCCCTGGCTCGTCGCGCTCGATACGGGCGGCACCTTCACCGACGTCGTCGCGCGCGCCCCTTCGGGCGCGATCGTTCGCGCGAAGATCCCATCCGACGGGTCGATCCTCGCGTCCGCACGCGACTCCGCACGCGTCCCCGCGCTGGACCGCGCAGGCGACGATCCGTCGCAGCTCGCGCCGGCGGACGCGATCGCGACCACTCCGAGCAGCGCCGTCGTGGTCGAGTTCGCAGCCGGCATCTCGATTCCCGAAGGCCTTCTCGTCGGTTGGGAGCTGTCGACCGACGACGATCGCGACGCAGCGCGCGCGCGCGTGGTGGCGCACGAATCCATGCCGCCGAGCGTGCCGGCCCAGGCAGGATCGGGCGCAGGTCCGGAGTCATCGGTCGATGCCCTGCTCCGCTTCGATCGCGCGTGCATCGTGCGGTCCGGCATGCCGCTCCGACTCGTCCGCGCGGCGCATGCGATCGATGCGCCGCGACTGGGGCTCCACATCGTCACCGGGACGCCGCTCGACCAACCGCTGCCGCCGATCGAGATCCGGCTGTCGACCACCCGCGGGACGAACGCGCTTCTCGAGGGGCGCGGAGCGTCGGTGGGCGTCCTCGTCTCCGAAGGGCTCACCGGCATCGTCGAGATCGGCGACCAGACGCGCGAGGATCTCTTCGCGCGCGTGCCGCGCCGCACGAGGGCTCTCGCACACGCGGTCCGCGCGCTGCCCGAGCGCACGCTCGCGGGCGGCGTCGTCGAGCGTGCGGCGCCTGTCGATGCCGTCCTCGAGGCCGCGCGCGCGCTGACCGACGCCGGCTGCGATGCGATCGTCGTCTCCCTCGCCCACGCCCTCGACAACGACCGCGAGCTTACGATCGCGTCGGAACTCTCGAAGCACGGCGTCTCCGCCATCGCGGCCCACGGAATCGCCCCGCATCCGCGACTCCTGACGCGCACCGAGACCGCGTGCATCCATGCGCAGATCGCGCCGATCCTCGCCGACTTCACCGCCGATGCGACACGCAGCGCGCCCGACGCCCGCACCTTCGTCTTCACGAGCGCCGGAGTGCTTCAGCGGGCCGATCGGATGCTCGCGCGCGACACGCTCCTCTCGGGGCCCGCGGGCGGCGCGCGGGCCCTCATCGCGATCGCGCGTCGACACCGACTTGCGAGCGCGGTCGGCTTCGACATGGGAGGAACGAGTTCGGACGTCTCGCGCGTCACCGCCGGCGAAGTCGCGCTCCGATCGGAATCGCGCGTCGGCCGCGCGACCGTCGCGGCGCCGAGCGTTGCGATCGACAGCGTCGCCGCCGGAGGCGGGTCGATCTGCCGCGTCCGCAACGGCGCGTTCGAGGTGGGCCCCGAGAGCGCAGGCGCCGATCCCGGCCCCGCGTCGTACGGCCGCGGCGGACCCGCCGCCCTCACCGATGCGAATCTGATCGCCGGCCGCCTCGCGACCGGTCGGGGCGCGCTTCGGCTCGATCGGAGCCGCGCGGAAGCGGCGATCGATGCGCTCGCGCACGCGCGCGGCACGACGCGCGACGCCGCCGTGGAGGCGCTCCTCGACATCGCGAACGCGCGCATGGCCCTCGCGATCGAGGCGCTCTGCGTGCGCGACGGCGTCGATCCGCGCGATCACGCGCTGGTCGCCTTCGGAGGCGCAGGCGGTCAGCACGCCTGCGCGATCGCCGATCGGCTCGGGATCGGACGCATCGTCTTCCCGCGATTCGCCGGATTCCTCTGCGCGCAGGGCGTGTTCGATGCGCCTCCAGCGCGCTTCGTCACCGTTCCGGTGCTTCGGACGCTCGACGACTGCATCGACGACCTCGGGGCCATCGCGGCCGACGCGCGTGCGCGCGCACGCGCCGAACTTCGCGCAGACGGATTCGCGCAGGACGTTTCCGGCGGGAATCGCGGCGAAATCATGGTCTCAATGACCGCGGCCCTGCGTCTCGCCGGGCAGGAGTCGACGATCGCGGTCCCCTTCGCGCTTGCGGACGATGCGTCGCGCACCACCATGAACGCCGAGATCGGTGCGCTTCGACACCGGTTCATCGAGCGTTCGACGGCGCTCTTCGGCTACGCGCCGCCGCCGCGCGCGATCGAACTCGTCTCGGTCGAATGCCGCGCGCAGATCGATGCCGAGCCCGGTGGAATCGATGCCGCCGCCGCGCGAGATGTCCGCACGGGCCGAAGCGATGCTCCCGCCGATGCGCCGGCCGCGGCGACGCGCACGACCACGCGCATCTACTCGGACGGAGCTTGGACGCACGCCTCCGTGCGCGACCGCGCATCGCTCGAACCGGGCGAAGCGATCGAAGGCCCGGCGATCGTGACGGATGCGGGCGAGACGGTCGTCCTCGACCGAAACTGGCGCGCCACCGTCGCTCCCTCGGGCGACCTGCTTGCCGTGCGCACCTGCGCCGCGACGCCACGGACGAGCGCCGCCGAGCAGGAACTCTTCGCCGCGAGGCTCGAGGCGATCGCACTCTCGATGGGCCACCTCCTCGAACGCACGGCCCTCAGCCCGAACATCCGCGACCGGCTCGATTTCTCGTGCGCGGTGCTCGACGCCGACGGCACCCTCGTCCAGAACGCGCCGCATCTCCCGGTCCATCTCGGCGCGCTCGGCACCTGCACTCGGCTCGTGCGCGACGCGCTTGCCGCGCGCGGGACGCCCTTCCGCGAGGGCGACATCGCCGTCACCAACCATCCGGCCTTTGGCGGATCGCACCTCCCGGACGTCACCACCGTGGCTCCGGTCACCATCGACGGGAGGACCGTCGCCTACGTCGCGGTGCGCGCCCATCACGCCGAGATCGGCGGCACGAGACCCGGCTCCTTCCCGCCGGATGCATCGAACCTCGCGGAGGAGGGCGTCGTGCTGCCGCCCTTGCTCGCGGTGCGCGACGGGCACTTCGACCGCGAGGCCGTGCGCGCGCGCTTCGCGGATGCGGCGTTTCCTTCGCGGAATCCCGACGAAAATCTCGCCGATCTCGAGGCGCAGATCGCCGCGACGCGCCTCGGCGTCGCGCGCGTCGCGGCGCTCGCACGCGAACTCGGGGACGCGTTCGCCCTCCGCTGCGAGGGCGAACTCGCGCGCGCCGAACGCGCACTGCGACGGAAGATCGAGGAACTCGCGCGCACCTCGTGGGCGGGCTCCGGTGCGGCGACCGACTCGAGCGCACCACGCGCACGTTCGAGCGAGCGCCTGCTCGACGACGGGTCGGCGATCCGCGCGCGCGTCGAACTCCTCGCGATGGCCGCGCCGACGGCCGCATCCGCGCCGCGCCTGCGCATCTCGTTCGCGGGTTCGGCCGGCGTCCATCCGCGCAACTTCAACGCCCCGCTCGCCGTCACCCGCGCGGCCACGCTCTACGCGCTGCGGCTCCTCATCGATGAACCCATACCGATGAACGAGGGACTCCTGCGCGCGATCGAGCTCGACGTTCCGCACGGGATGCTCAACCCGTCGTTCGTCGCGGACCCCGAGCGCTGTCCGCCCGTCGTCGCCGGAAACGTCGAGACGAGCCAGTCGATCGTGGCGGTGCTGCTCGACGCCTTCGGTATCGCGGCCGAAAGCCAGAGCACGATGAACAACACGCTCTTCGGCAACGAACGCTGCACGATCTACGAAACGCTCGGCGGCGGCGCCGGTGCGGGCCCATCCGCCGACGGCGCGAACGCGGTGCACGTGCACATGTCGAACACGCGGCTGACCGACATCGACGTGCTCGAACGCCGCGCGCCGGTCGTCGTCCGCCGCTTCGAGGTGCGCGCCGGATCGGGCGGCACGGGCGCCGCGCGGGGCGGCGACGGACTGGTGAGGAGCTACGAGTTCCGTGAACCGGTGTCGCTCTCCTTCTTCGGCTCGCGACGGAATCATGCGCCGTGCGGAGGCGGCGA
This sequence comes from Phycisphaerales bacterium, assembly GCA_044346895.1. Classification (GTDB taxonomy): domain Bacteria; phylum Planctomycetota; class Phycisphaerae; order Phycisphaerales; family SM1A02; genus QWPT01. Next base: position 28 of record JBIIYI010000315.1, on the reverse strand, counting down.
AGCGGACGATGTCGGCGGCGACGGCGCG
>JBIIYI010000314.1:0-4075 GCA_044346895.1 Phycisphaerales bacterium | reverse complement strand
GTTGACCACCACCGCGATCGTCGGCGGCATGGTGGCGATCTGGCTCACGTAGTAGATCTTCGCCTTCGAACCGAGCTTCGAGCTCGGCCCGCGCGCCGTCAGGATCTCCTGCATCGCCGCGTTCAGACGGCCGGTCGTCTCGCGGTGGTTCGCCTGCGCGAAGAGGTTGCGGCAGACCTTCACGAGCCCGCCGACGCCGTCGCCGCTCGCGGCCGAGAGGAACACCATCGGCGCGAAGTCGAGCGAGAAGAGCTCCTGCGTGATGTAGTCGATGTAGTCGCTCGTCTTGAGCTTCGACGCGACGAGGTCCCACTTGTTGATCGCGATGACGGTCGGCTTGTGCTGCTCGCACAGTTCGAGCGCGAGGCGCTTCTCGACCTGCGAGACGGGCTCGCGCGCGTCGAGGAGGAGGACGGCCACGTCCGCGCGCGTGATCGACTCCTTCGCGCGCTGGTGCGAGTAGTACTCGATGTCGTCGACCCAGCTCTTGCGCTTGCGGACGCCCGCGGTGTCGATCGCGACGAACGCGTGGCCGTCGACCTCGAAGCGGACGTCGATCGAATCGCGCGTCGTCCCCGCGATCTCGCTCGCGATCACGCGCGGCTCGCCCGCGAGCGCGTTGACGAGCGTCGACTTGCCCGCGTTGCGGCGGCCGACGATCGCGATCTTCATCTCGGGCGTGGCGACCGGCTCGGTCCACTCGGGCACGCGGTTCCAGATCTCCTCGAGGAACGCGCGCTTCCCGAACGCGCTCGACGCGCTCGTCATCGCGGGTTCGCCGAAGCCGAGGCGGCAGGCGTCCTGCGCCGCCGGGATCCAGCTGTCGTCGTCGACCTTGTTCGCGACGAGGAGCACCCGTTCGGCGCGGCCCGTCTCGCGGATCAGCCGCGCGATCCGCTCGTCGAGGCCGGTCACGCCCGTCTGGGCGTCGACCACGAAGAGGATGAGCGTCGCGCGCTCGACGCCGGCCTTGATCTGGCGCTCGATCTCGGGGGTGAGGCGCTGCAGGTCCTCGCCCGCGTCGTCGAAGCGGCCGCCCTCGGCGGTGTAGACGCCGTAGCCGCCGGTATCGACAAGTTCCGCGAGCTTCGGCGTGCCGTCGCGGGCGCGGTCGTACGGGAGGTCGGTCGGCGGAAGCAGCTCGATCAGCTGGGTCACGCGGTCGCGCGTGGTGCCCGGCGTCGGATCGACGATCGACACGCGGCGTCCGACGAGCCGGTTGAACAGGCTCGACTTGCCCACGTTGGGGCGTCCCACGATCGCGATCTCCGGAAGCGGCATAAGGGGTGCAGTCTACGCGAAGAGCGACTTTCCCGTCATTTCCGCGGGCTTTTCGAGCCCGATCATGTCGAGAAGCGTGGGGGCGAGGTCGCCGAGACGCCCGTCGGCGCGAAGTTTCCGGTCACGGAAGCGGGCGCCGACCACCGAGCACGGCACGGGGTAGTTCGTGTGCGCGGTGTGCGGGCAGTTCGCGCGCACGTCCCACATCTCCTCGGCGTTCCCGTGGTCGGCGGTCACGATCGCGCTCCCGCGGCGCGCGAGCGTCGCGTCGAGGATCGCGCCAACGCAGGCGTCGACCGTCTCGATCGCGCGGACGGTGGCCTCGAGGCTGCCGGTGTGGCCCACCATGTCGCCGTTGGCGAAGTTGACGACGATGACGGGCTCGCAGTCGACGGCGGCGAGGCGCGCCAGCACGGCGTCGCGCACGCCGGCGGCGCTCATCTCGGGCTTGAGGTCGTAGGTCGCGACCTCCTTCGGACTCGGGACGATCGCGCGCGACTCGCCCTCGAACGGCTCCTCGCGGTAGTCGTTGAAGAAGAAGGTGACGTGGGGGAACTTCTCGGTTTCCGCGCAGCGGAACTGCCGGATGCCGTGCGCCGCGAGCCAGCCGCCGAGGATGTTCGCCATCTTCCCGGGACGGCGGAAGACGAGTTCGACCGGCAGCCCCTTCTCGTACTCGGCGAGCGTCGCGAAGAAGAGGTCGCCGAGGCGGGCGCCGCGGTCGAAGCCGCCCTTCTCGACCGCCGTCCACGAGGCGTCGTCGAGGACGAAGGCCTTGGTGAGCTCGCGCGGGCGGTCGCCTCGGAAGTTGAAGAAGAGGACGGCGTCGCCCGGGCGGATGCGCGAACGCAGGATGGCGGCCTCGTCGCCGATCTGGGTGGGCAGCACGAACTCGTCGCTCCGGCGAGAGGCGTCGCTCGGGTTCGCGTGGTAGCCCTCGACGGCGGCGATCGCGGCGGGCGCGCGGCGCTCGACCGGCCGCGTGAGCGCGTCGTAGGCGGCCTGGACGCGCTCCCAGCGGTGGTCGCGGTCCATGGCGTAAAAACGACCCATCACCGTGGCCACCCGCCCGATGCCCGCGGACGAGAGGTGCGCCTCGAGGGTGCGCAGGTAGCCCGTCGCCGAGGCCGGGGCGGTGTCGCGGCCGTCGGTGATGGCGTGGATCTCGAGGCGGTCGGCGCCGATGCCGGCGGCCTTCGCGAAGTCGACGAGCGCCAGGAGGTGCGCGAGGTCGCTGTGCACCTGACCGTCCGAGACGAGCCCGAGGTAGTGGAGGCGACCGCCGGTGCGCGCGACGTGCGCCACCATCGCCGACAGCGTCGCGTTGCGCGCGAGGTCGCCGCGTCGGACCGCGTTCGTGATCCTCATGAGTTCCTGATCGACGATGCGACCGGCGCCGATGTTCTGATGTCCCACCTCGGAGTTGCCCATCACGGGACCATCGGGCCCGACCGGGAGGCCGACGTCCTCGCCCGACGTCGCGATCAGCGTGCGCGGCCACTCGCGTGCGAGCGCGTCGTCGACCGGAGTGCGCGCGAGTCGCACCGCGTTCGTCGCGTCGCGCTCGGGATGGGGCGACTGCCCCCATCCGTCGCGGACGATGAGGACGCACGGCGTGTGCACGAGCTTCGATGCTGCGGAGGTCGATGCGGTCTTGGCGTCGGGCGTGGCGTCGGGCATGTCGACAGCCTAGCGCGCGTCCGCTTGTGCGCCATGGGCATGTTGGCTACGCTCCCGAAGCAGATGGCTGGAACCACGAAGGCAACGACCTTGAAGGGAGCCGCGAGGACGATCGATGCGTCGCACGACGCGTCGGTCGCGGGTACCGCCATGAAGAGCGCCACGACGATGCAACCGCCGAAGGACACACGCACGCTGCGCGAGCGCTACGACGACGTGCGCGCGCGCGTCGCGGCCGCGGCCGAGCGCAGCGGAAGGCGTCCGAGCGACATCATGCTCGTCGCGGTGACGAAGCACGCGTCGATCGAGGACATCCGCGAGCTCGTCTCGTACGGCCACGTCGATCTCGGCGAGAACCGCGTGCAGCAGATGGTGCAGCGCGCCGCGATGATCGAGGAGTTCGCCGCGCGGCGGCGCGACCGCGGTGCCGCGGGCGACGCGCCCGCCGTGCGCTGGCACATGATCGGCTCGCTCCAGCGGAACAAGGTGCGTGCGGCGATCGAGGTGGCGAAGCTGATCCACTCGGTCGACTCGCTGCGCCTCGCCGAGGAACTGCAGGAGCACGCGGAGGAGCGCAGCCAGGCGCCGGGCGGCGAGCACATGCCGCCGGTCGACGTGCTGGTCGAGGTGAACGTCGCGGGCGAGCGGACGAAGCACGGCGTCGCGCCGGCGGCGGCGCGGCACCTCGTCGACATGATCGACACGATGGTGGCGCTCCGGCCGCGCGGACTGATGTGCATGGCGCCGAACACCGGCAGCCTCGACGACGCGCGGCGGGTGTTCACGCGGTGCAAGGAGCTGTTCGACGAGATCCGGGCGATCGAGTCGGGCGGCGAACGCTTCGACATCCTCTCGATGGGGATGAGCGGCGACTACGAGGTCGCGATCGAATGCGGCGCGAATCTCGTGCGCGTCGGCAGCGCGATCTTCGGCGACCCGAAGCCAGGCATGGAGGAACAGGAAGACGAGTGACCGCGGAACGCGCGCCGGCCCGCCCGCCTGCGCGCGACCGCGATGGGCCTGACCGACCGCCCTTGGCGGCCAACACCAGCTTCTCCCTCCTCGACCGCGCGCATCCACTCCGACGATGCGCGCGGTCTGTTTTTGGATCGGT
>JBIIYI010000313.1:0-4076 GCA_044346895.1 Phycisphaerales bacterium | reverse complement strand
CGACGGTGAGCATGCGTTCCGCGCGCAGCGTGCGGAACGCGGCATAGTTGCCGGGATACTCGCGCAGGACGCCGCGGTCGATCTCGATGATGCGGGTGACGACGCGGTCGAGAAGCCAGCGGTCGTGCGAGATGAGGACGACCGAGCCCTTGAACTCGTCGGCGAGGAAGTCCTCGAGCCATCGTCGGCCCTCGATATCGAGGTGGTTCGTGGGCTCGTCGAGGAGGAGGAGGTCGGGGCTCGAAAGGAGGAGCCGCGCGAGTCCGAGTCGCGCCTTCTGGCCGCCCGAGAGACCCTTCACCGGGAGATCGAAGTCGGCGTCGGTGAAGCCGAGTCCGTGCAGCGCTGCATCGATCTTGTGGTCGACCGCGTAGCCGCCCGCGGCCTCGATCCGCTCCTCGATCGCGACCTGGCGGTTCATGAGCTTCTCGAGCTCGTCGGGCTCGGCCGTCGCCATCCGGTCGTAGACGCCCTCGAGTTCGGCCTTCAGCGCCTCGATCGAGGCGAACGCCTCCGCGGCGGCACCGCGCAGCGTCTTCTCCTGCGGGAGCTTCGGATCCTGCTCGAGGTAGCCGATGCGCACGGTGCGCGCGATCTGCACCTCGCCGTCGTCGGGCTTGAGGAGTCCGGCAATCAGCTTGAAGAGCGTGCTCTTGCCGCAGCCGTTGCGCCCGACCAGACCGATGCGCTCGCCCTCGTGGATCGAGCCGCTCACGCCATCGAGGAGGAGGCGCGTTCCGTGTCCGAAGCGGAGGTTGGCAAGCGTGACGAGCGACATCGCGAGTCGGGAAGAGTAGCAGCCTCCGCGACCGATGCGCGTCTCCCCGCGCTCGTTCCTCGGTGTCCGCTCGTTCCTCGGTTTCCGCTCAGTCCTTGGGCACGGGCTTGCCGCGCCACTCCCAGATCCATGCGACGAGCCGACGGTCGCGGGGCGGGAGGACCGCTCGGAAGATCGTGGCCGCGATGTGCGGCGCGAGGATTGCGCAGGCGGTGCACACGATGGCGAAGCAGAGCCCCGCGAGCACTGCGAAGTGGAGGTAGTTCGCCTCGAGCACCGCATCGCGCCAGTTCGCCTGGAATCGACCCGACGCCGCGAAGATGCGGGCGGGCCCTGCGACGACGATCCACCCGACGGCGATCGGTGCGAGCGCGAGGAGCATCCGGACTCGCGCGCGCCGCCGCAGGCCGATCATGCCGATGAGGAGCGCGCATGGCGTGGCGGCGATGCAGCCGAGCGCCAGGATGGTTCCGAAGGGGACGAGGGTCTCCACCGACCGGCGGCTCGCCGCCAGCGCCTGCACTCCCGCGGGGGAGTCGAGCCACGTCGCGTCGGCCGGATCCCACACGCCCGCGTTCTGACCGCTGGGAGAGGGTGGATCCTGCCGCGTGTACGCGCCAAACACGCGATCGGCCGAGATCGTCGCTCCGGACATCGCCGCGCCGGTCGAGAACCCGCCCGCGAGCGCGGCGAGGATCAGGAACGCGGCGACCGCCGTCGCGACGAGCCCCGTCGCGACCACGGTCTTCATGCGCTGGACCCACGGCGTGGCGACGGGATACTCCATCAGCGCGGTCGCCGCGCCGCATTCGCCGCAGCGCACGTAGAGGAGTTCCGTCGACGGCTCGCGCTCGATCGCACGGCCGACGAGGGGATGCATGCAGTGCGTGCATGCGCGGTCGCCGGTGAGGGTCTCGCCGACGGGCGGGGTGGGGCGTGGGTGCGGTGCGTCTGTCATGCGGGATCCGGTGGTGTCACGCGAGAATGGCGGCGCGCGTCGGGCCAGAGTCCTCGCAGGCGCTCCGCGTTCCGGCGGAAGTGCCGGCGCAGGACGCGGCGCATGACCGCACCCTGCGCGGGGCCGAGGACGAGCGCGAAGACGGCGCTCAGGAGCACGGGAATCGAGAGATACGCGAGGTAGAGCGGCACGCCGAGATGGGTGAGCACCTCGCCGATGAAGTGCCGCACCTCCTGAGGCTGCGGCGTCATGCCGAGCACGAGGAGCCCGAGCGGAACGGGCAGCGCTCCGAGGATCCACGCGCACGCGATCCTCGTGGGAAGCCCTCGATGCGGCGCGAAGTTGACGGCCGAGACCGCCGCGGCGAGCGCCATGAATCCCCCGAGGAGCACGACGAGCGCGAGGAGTTCCGCCAGTTGCGATCCCGTCTTCTCGAATGGCGCGCCGTAGAAGGACGCTTCGTTTCCGATGATCGCGGCGTAGATGCTCGCGAGCAGCCCGGCGAACTGCCCGGCGCCGAGCGCGACGCCGAGGCGGAGGTTGAGCGCCCGCGTCCGCGCCCACAGCCGGAACGGTTCGCGCGCGCGGCGCACGTTCCAGCGGACGGCGAGGCCGCAGCGCGGGCAGCGCGCGACCCACATCGCGAGCGACGGCACGAACGACCGCGACGACGGGTCGAGCGGCTTTCCGCAGCGGGCGCAGGCGTGCGAGAGCATCGGCGCAGGATACCGCTCGTTTTCGGCCGCCGCCCCCGATTCGCGCGGCCTTACACTGCGCCAGCGTCATGAAGGATCCCGCCTCCCGCCGTCGCCTCGCCTACCCGATCGTCACGCTCTGCGTGGCGGCGTTGATCTGGCTCTTCTCGACCGGCCGCATCTCGGTCGATCCGCCGGTCGAGCCCGAGGTCTACGAGAAGTTCGCGACCGAGGTCGTCGCCGCGGCCCGCGAGGGAACGGGTCCGCTCGTCCTCGAGTCCGACTTCGTCTCGCAGGGCTGGCGTTCGATCGCGCCCGCGGCCCTCCGCGAGCGGGGGGGCGGTGCGTTCCGCGCGCGATTCGTCGATCCAAGCGCGGACAACGACGAGATCGTGCGCGACTCGCTCGCCGGCATGCCGGTCGAGGTTCGCCTGACGGAGGGCCGCTCGCGCGGACGCGGGGTCTATCTCTACGTGCGCTTCGTCGACGGGGCTGCGAGCGTGGTCGGCGTCGGTGCGCTCACGCCCGATGCCGATTCCGGCGGTGCGGAGGGCGCCGCGGCCGGATCGGTCGACGATGGCCCGTCCACGGATCCGCGGGGTACGAGGTGAGCCGATGGCGTTGAAGGTCTGGATCAACGGGAAGTTCGTCGAGGCGGGCGAGGCGCGCGTCGGGTACTTCGACGGCGGCTTCCAGCACGGCATCGGCCTCTTCGAGACGATGCTCGCGCGCGGTGGCGCGGTCCTCCGGCTCGAGGAGCACCTCGGGCGGCTCGGCGAGAGCGCGCGGTCGCTGCAGCTCTTCGATCGGCTGCGCATCGAGGCGCTCGGCGAAGCGGTGCAGCGCTGCCTGTCGGAAAGCGGGCTCGCCGACGCGCGGATCCGGCTGACCGTCACCGGCGGCGACCTGGGCCGTCCGTTCGCCGGCGCGAATGCGATGAGCGGCGCGGGGGGTGGCGCGGGGGGCGGCGCTTCCGATTCCTCGGTCGTGGTGCCTGATCCGACGATCGCGATCCACGTGCAGCCGCCGACCCGCTACCCGGACGAGTTCTTCGCGAGGGGCGCCGCGGTCCGCGTCGCGGAATCGCGGGCGAATCCGTTCGAACCGTTCGCGTCGCACAAGACGCTCGCGTATTGGCCGCGCATCCAGGCGCTGCGCGCCGCGGCGGCCGCCGGCTGCGCCGAGGCGCTCTGGTTCACCGTGACCAACCACCTCGCGAGCGGAAGCGTGTCGAGCGTCTTCCTCGCGAAGGATGGGCGGCTGCTCGTTCCCTTCGCGCGCGGCGAGGAGCCCGCCGGAGCGCGGCCGTCGGCGGTCCTTCCGGGCTGCACGCGCGCGGCGGTGATCCTCTGGGCCGAGGGCACGGGCATCGACGTCGCGCGCCGCGATCTCGCGATCGACGACGTCCTCGGTGCGGACGAGGTCTTCCTCACGAACGCGAGCTGGGGCGTACTGCCCGTGGTGCGCGTCGAGAGGCATGCGGTGGGCGCGGGCGTCCCCGGCCCGATCGCACGCGCGATGCGGGAACGGTGGCTCGCATGACGGGTGCGCCGAACGGGATGCCCGGTGGATTTCCCGGTGGATTCCCCGGTGGATTCCGCGTATTCACCGTCGGGCGCGACACCGCCAGCCGCTTCCGCGTGCG
>JBIIYI010000312.1:0-4082 GCA_044346895.1 Phycisphaerales bacterium | reverse complement strand
GCAACTTGCTCGCTCTGGTGGAGATGGCGTCGGGTGGTGGAGCGCTCGCAACTTGAGCGCTCGCAACCTGCTTCGCAACTTGCTCGCTCTGGTGGAGATGGCGTCGGGTGGTGGAGCGCTCGCAACTTGAGCGCTCGCAACCTGCTTCGCAACTTGCTCGCTCTGGTGGAGATGGCGTCGGGTGGTGGAGCGCTCGCAACTTGAGCGCTCGCAACCTGCTTCGCAACTTGCTCGCTCTGGTGGAGATGGCGTCGGCTGGCGTGCGTGACGACATCCGGCGCCCTCCGGGCGCCGGGTCCCACCACCGCCCCCACGCACACCGCCTCGCACTCCGAAACCCGGCGCGGCTTCGCCGCACCGCACTCCGCCACGACGTCATCACCTCGGCGCGAGGAACCCGATCGGCAACGCCGTGCGCCCATCGAGCGCGAGATCCGCAAGCGCCTCGCCGACGACCGGCGCGAACTTGAATCCATGCCCGCTCGTTCCGCACGCCACCGCCACGTTCGCGTGCGCCGGATGCGCGCCCACCACGAAATGTCCGTCGGGCGACATCGTGTACATGCAGTGGCACGCGTGCGCGACCTTCCGCGCATGCGCCGAGCGAATCCTCTCGGACGTCGCCGCGTGCGTCTCGACGACGATCGCAGCATCCACCGCCTCCGCCAGCGCCTCCGGCGGCATCGCCGGTCCGCGGCCGTGCAGCCCGACCTTCAGGCCCCGCGGCGCACCCATGCCATCGAAGGTCGGAATCCCGTAGACCGGCGGAGCGTCGCCGCGATCGAAGAACCACACGGGCATCTCACCCGCCCGCCACGTCGGATCGCCCGCGTCATCGATCCACACGAGCGTCTCGCGCGTCGGACGAAGCGCGAACGGATTCGACGCGTCGTCCGTCGACACGCGCGGCATCCACGCACCGGCGGTCAGCACCAGCGCGCCCGCTTCGAATCGGACCCGCGCGCCGTCCCGGTCGCACTCGACGGCGACACGCCGCCCGTCGCTCTCCCAGCGCGCGACGGGTGCGTTCCGGATCACGCGCGCGCCATGTCGCTCCGCAAGTTCGAGCGCAGCGCGCACCGTCGCCTCGGGACGCACGAACCCTCCGCGCGCCTCGCGCACGATCTCCCAGTCGCGCGGCACGGAGAACTGCGGGTGCCGCCGCATGAGTTCCGCGCCATCGAGGTGCTCCACGCGAAGCCCGTGCTCGCGGGCGCTCCGCAGCATGCCGGCGGAGGCGGGGTTGCCCGCCGCGCCGCCCATGACGACGCCGCACTCGGTCTTCAGCGCGACCCCGGCCTCGCGCTCGAGGCGCTCGAAGCCCTCGTACGAACGCAGGAGGAGCGGCACGTAGTCGGGATGCTCGAAGTACGCGATGCGGATCACGCGCGATCCGCCGTGCGAGGAGCCCCGTTCATGCGGCGGATCGAAGCGGTCGATGCCGAGCGCGCGCTTCCCGCGCCGCGCCAGTTCGACCAGCGCGGCCGAACCCATCGCGCCGAGACCGAGGACGATGACGTCGAACCGTTCCATGGCGTCTGGCGCGCTGCAGGTCCCTCGCCGGGACTCGATTCCCAGTCGTTCTCAACCCCACAGCGACAGCAGCGCCGCGAGATCCTCGGACCCGACGATGCCGTCGGCGTTGATGTCGGCGATGCCGTTTCCGCCCCACGAGGAGAGCAGGATCGTCATGTCCGACGCATCGACGGCACCGTCGCCGTTGAAGTCGGCGTTGTTGAAGACGCGCGCCGTCACCGTGACCGCGATCGTCCGTTCGGAGAAGAGTCCACCCGAATCCGTGCCGCGGAGGGTGATCGTGTGCGCGCCGACCGAAAGATCGCGCTTCGGAAGCAGTCGCCCGCTCCCAAGCGGCCCGTCGCGGTTCGACGTCCACGTCAGCCCCGTCTCCGGAAGCAGCTGGTCGTCGATGTCCCACGCGGAGCCGTGCAGGAGCACCGTCGCGCCCGCGGGCACGGTGGTGTTGGTGTTGGGCGCGATGACGTGTACGTCGGGCGGCGCGCTGTTGCCGAAGAAGTACGAGCCGCCCTCGACCGTGTCGGCGGAGCCGAGTCCGTCGCTGACGCGAAGGCGGAACCGCGCGTCGCGACCCTTGCTGGCCGGGAGATCCGCCGCGTCGAACTCGAACGACGCGTCGGCGATGCCGACCGCGATCGGAAGCCACGCGGCTCCGCCGTTCGGGCTGTAGAGGAGATCGGCGACCGTCGCGTCGCCGTCGGCGTCGGACACGGTCCACGAAAGACGCACGCGCCCCTCGAGTCGGTCGACCGCAGGATCGAAGGCGACCGGGCCGGGTGCGGCCAAGCCGACCGTGAACGACTCGACGATCGGCGCATTCGCCGAACGGAGCATGCCGCCGAGCGGCCTCCCCGGCGCGCCCCGCGTCCACTCGCGCACGGAAACGCGGGCGATCTCGCGCCCATCGGTCCAGCGCGGGAGGTTCACGAAGAGCGGCGTCGCGCGGTGCAGGTGGCGCGGATCGGCGCAGCTCTCGCGGCAGGAGCGCGTGTCGACGCGGATGGACGCGACCAGCGCGTCGCGATCGTCGAACGCCTCGACGAGCACGTTGCCCGCGGGGTTGTCCGCGGTGGGCACGACCAGTTCATTCGGCATCGCGGCGTCGAGGTCGACGCGGCGCATCACGTGGTCGTGCACGCCGGAGACGCGCAGCACGGAGATCGCGCCGTCGAGCGCGTCGATCGCGCCACCGGCGCCGTTCGAAGTCCCATCGGACGCCCCGTCAGACGCCCCGTCAGACGCCCCGTCGGCCGCGCCGCACTGCGTGCGCGCGTCGTTGAGACAGTCGAGGTAGGTGATCGAATCGACCCACGCCTCGTTCGTGAGGAGGCCCGCGTACATCACGTCCTTCTTCGTCGTGCCCATGATCTGCGCGATGCCCAGCGGATCGCGCAGCTGGTGCTCGACGTCGACCGACACCGCCGAGATCGAGAGCGTGTTGTGCTGCTGCCCCCAGCAGTGGCCGATCTCGTGCGCGAAGGTGCGCTGGAACCGGCTGCTCTCGGTGTTGCCGAACGCCGCGTCGCCGGGAATGCCGTTCGCCTGCCCGTTGCCGCTGAACGGGTTTCCGGGGAGCCAGCCGTAGATGAACTCAGGGCGCTGGTAGCCGGCGGCGGGAATCGTCGTCTGGCGGATCGAGCTGAGCGTGTTGAGCAGCGTGCCGCTCGTCGAGTTGATGTCGGTCGAGAGGACCGGCGGCGCGAGCGGCGAGCGGTGGTAGTTCCAGTCGCCGGTCTTGAAGATGCCGCGCAGGAACGCGTCGCCGTTCCCCGGCTCGATCACCGAGGCGCTCGGCAGCCCGGCGCCGAAGGTGTAGTTCACCGGCGTGTATGCGATGTCGACCATCTTCCGGCAGAGGAAGGCCTTGTTGAGCACGCTCGTCGAGTTGTTCGCGTAGTTCGTCTCGACGACGGTGCGGAACGGATTCACGGTGACCACGAAGTCGACGTCGGTCGACTGCGGCGGCAGGCAGATGAAGTTGAGCGTGTCGTTGAGGTTCGCGCTGTTCGGCGCGACGGGCGCCGTGATCGGTCCGTTCGACGAGTAGACGGGCGAACCCGCGATCTCGACGCCGTTCGAGTAGACGCGCAGCATGGCGTCGACGCCGGCCTGCGCGGTGGTCTGGCCGTTCAGCGAGACCTTGACGCGCACCATCGTGGCGTTGCGGGCGACGAGTGGCGTCGCTCCGGTCGAGGTCTGGAATCCCTGCGTGATCTCGACGGCGGAGACCGAGAGATCGACGGCGGATGCGGTCGACGCGGCCGAGAGGACGGTGGCGAGGACGGTTGCGGAAGCGGCAATCGCGAGGGGACTCGACGAAACGATGCGACGGGAGGACATCTTCGCACTGTACTTCCGGCCCGCGCCTCTCCAAGCCGGAACGATGATTTGCGGACGTTACAGTGCGGCCATGCACCGGACGGACGCGCCGCGAGAGACACCCGAGCCGCAGTCGCGCGACGCGCCGCTGCCGATATTCCTCGCGTTCCTCGGGTTCGGTGCGCGCGCCTTCGGCGGACCGGTCGTGCAGATCCAGGGTCTTCTCG
>JBIIYI010000310.1:0-4100 GCA_044346895.1 Phycisphaerales bacterium | reverse complement strand
GTACTCCTTCAGCTTCCGGTAGAGCGTGCGCTCGCCGATCCCAAGCATCTGCGCGGTCAGTTCGCGGTTCCCCTGCGTCATCGCGAGGGTCTGGCGGATCGCTTCCTTCTCGAGCTTGTCGAGGCCGACTCCGGCGAGCCCCGTGCGCGACTGCGACGGGCCCTCGGCCGAATCGTCGCCCGCGCGGATCTCGTCGGGAATGTCGCGCAGATCGATGGTGTCGCCCTGCGCCATCACGACCATGCGGTGCATGAGTTGGAACACCTCGCGCACGTTGCCCGGCCAGTCGTAGGCGACGAGCCGCATCAGGGCAGGCTGCGACACGCTCGGCCGCGTGCGGCCGAGTTCGGCCGAGTACCTGCCGATCGCGTGGCTCACGAGCAGCGGGATGTCCTCGCGCCGCTCGCGCAGCGGCGGAATGTGGATCTCGGCGCCCTTCAGGCGGAAGTAGAGATCCTCGCGGAACTGCCCATCCGCGACGGCCTTCCGGAGGTCGCGGTTCGTCGCGCTCACGAGCCGCACGTCGATCTTCTTCGGCTCGTTCGCACCAAGGCGCACGATGTCGCCCGTCTCGAGGACGCGCAGGAGCTTCGGTTGCATCGAGAGCGGCATGTCGCCGATCTCGTCGAGGAAGACCGTGCCCCTGTCCGCGTACTCGAAGACGCCCTCGCGGTCCTTGTCGGCGCCGGTGAAGGCGCCGCGCACGTGGCCGAAGAGCTGGTCCTCGAGGAGGCTCTCAGCCTGCCCCGCGGCGTTGAACGTGACGTAGCGCCGCTGCGCACGCTTCGACGCCTTGTGGAGCGCCGCCGCGACGAGTTCCTTGCCCGTACCCGATTCACCCGTCACGAGCACCGCGAGATTGCTCGGCGCGAGCTGCCGCACCATCTGGATGACCGCGCGCATCGCGGGGCTCTCGCCGATGATCCCCTCGAAGCCGAAGGCCGCGTCGACCTGCCCCTTCAGCGCCTCGTTCTGGCTGCGCAGCATCACGGTCTCGGCCGCGCGGTGGACGAGGTTGCGCAGCACGACGAGGTCGACCGGCTTCTCGATGAAGTCGTACGCCCCGCCCTGCAGCGCCTTCTTCGCGGTCGGGATGTCGCCGTGCGCGGTGACCATGATCGTCTCCGCGTGCGGCTGCTCCTTCCGCGCGAGCGCGAGCACCTCGAGCCCCGCGGTCTCCGTCTCCATCACGAGGTCGGTGACGACCACGTCGAAGTGGCCGTGCAGGAGCTCATCCCTCGCGGCGGCGAGCGAGTGCACGATCGTGCAGACGTGGCCGGGCTTGCGCAGCGTCTCCGCCATGGCCTCGGCGTGGTCGCGCTCGTCGTCGACGACGAGGACCTGCGCGCGGATCTGGTGCGTCGAATCGGTCATCGGGCCTCTTCCTTCGGAATCCTCTCGTCCGGCGCGCGCGTGTCGTCGCTCGCGACCATCGGGCATCTCCGCTCAATCACGCCCCGCCGACGGCGCGTCGCCCTTGGCGGCGCCGGCCGTCGAGTTCCTCGTGCGCGCCGGCGCGCCATCCGTGCATCCCTTCGCGACGATCGGCGGAACGTCGTCCTCGATGGGGCGCACCACGCCAAAACCCGAGTACTGCGCCACGTACGACACGCCGCCGCCGACGCGGTTCGGGTAGATGGCGACCATCGGCCCGGTCAGGCGGATGCGGTCCTCCACCACCACCTCGCGCAGCACGGGATCGAATCCGACCACGTCGATGCCGCGGTCGTGGCCGATCCACACCTTGCCGTCGGCGAGCGCCATCGTCGAGACCTTCGCGCCGCCGGACGGAACCACCGTCTGCGAGCGGTCGCCGATGAAGAAGGTGACCTCGCCGCGCTCGGGGCTCGACCTCGCGGTGCCCCATGCGGCCTCGACGGAGAATTCCGGGCGGTCGGGCGATGCGATCGGCTTCGTCGTGAGTTCGGCCTCCTCGCCGATCAGGTACATCCACGCGCCCTCGCGGCTGGCGGCGAGGATGCGCCGGCGATCGGTCACCGAGACGTCGAGACGCCCCGGCGTGCGCTCGACCCAGTAGAAGGTGTCCCCGGGCTGATCGCCCTCGGGGAGATAGCGGTAGAGCGCGCGGCCGAAGGTGCCGGAAACCGCGAAGCGGTTGCGCTGGACCTTCGCGATGTCGAGCGCCCCCTTCACCGGCACCGAGAGCGGCGTGCCGAGGTGATGGCCGTCGCCCGCCGCGGACTCGCCGGGCGAGACGTCCGGGCCGAGATCCTTCTCGAACTTCCACGTCGCCACCTCGAAGTCGTTGATCGCGAAGAAGCGGTCGTCGAAGATGCGGATCGCGTGGACCGTGCCGCGCAGCGCGCTCGACGAACGCTCGCGGAAGTCGTCGCCCATCAGGCCGACCTGCGCCCCTTCGGACGCCTGCAGCATGAATCCGAAGCCGCCGCCCCACTGCTCGGGGACCGGGATCAGCCGGTTCGCGGCGCCGAGATAGGTGCCGTCCTCGATCCGCAGGATGCGACGGCCGACGCAGGCGACGGGCCCGCCCTTCGCCGCGATGATGCAGCCGACGGTGCGATCGGCGAGCCACGCCTTCGGAGGCACCGGCGGCGCCGGCTTGCCATCCTCGTCGACGCTCTCACCGATCGCCTTCGCGTCGCGGAGCCGGACCACGCCGCCCTCGCCGCCGACGTACGGCTCGCCATCGACGATGGCGACGACGCGCGGGAGAAGGCCGAGTTCGGCGGTTCCGAACCGTCGCAGGACGACGGGCGTCCGCACGACCGCCACGTCGACCTCGATCACCTGATCGTCCTCGAGCACGGCGAAGAGGCGATTGCCCGCACGGGCGAAGTCGCTCACGGACCCGGTGGTCCCCCGCGGCGCGAGTTCGAGTTCGGAGAGCCTCGTGCCGCTCTGGGCGTCGAGGAAGAGGATGCGGTTTCCGAACGACTGGTACCAGACGCCGCCCTCGATGTCGGCGCGGCGGTGGACGCCACCGAACGCGCTCACGATGCGCATCGAACGCGGCTTGGGTGGCAGTTTCGCCTCGTCCTCGTCAACGACCGGAGTCCCGGCCGGTGCCGAACTGCATCCGGCGATGTGCGGCGCGAGGAGTGCCATGGCGAGCGCGATCGCCACGAAGCGGATCGGCCTGCGCAGGCAGGCGGAGGAAGCGGAGCGGAACCAACCCATGGGGCTGTAGAGTACCCACCCGCCCGCACGGGCGGCCACACGATGCACGCGCCCGGCTCCGAACGACTCACCCGCCTCCTCGCCCTCCACGCCGCCGAACCCGGGGACGGGTTCGTCCTCTACGGACTGGCGCAGGAGTGCCAGAAGCTCGGCCGGACCGACGAGGCGATCGCGTGGTACGACCGGGCGACGGAGGCCGACCCGAAGCAGTGCTACGCCTTCTTCCACAAGGCAAAGGCGCTCGAGGCGGCCGGTCGCGCGGCGGAGATCGCGCCCGTCCTCCGCGCGGGGCTTGCACGCGCGCGGTCGGTCGGCGACATGAAGGCGGCGAGCGAGATTCAGGCATACCTCGACGAGATCGAGTGACGAGGACGCGCCTCCCCGTGGGAGTGCGCGGCACAACGCGGCGCCGAGGCGCCGGAAAGCGAGCAGCGATGGCGAAGTCCCGATCCACGAAGGCACCGCGTTCCAAGGGACGCGCCGGAGCGAAGCCTGCGAAGAAGGCCGCGAAGAAGGCCTCGAAGAAGCCCGGAAAGAAGGCCGCGAAGAAGGTCTCGAAGAAGGCCGCGAAGAAGGTCTCGAAGAAGGCCGCGAGGAAGGCCACGAAGAAGGCCGCGAAGAAGGCCGCGAGGAAGGCCGCGAAGAAGGTCGCGAAGCGCGCTTCGGGTGCCCGCGTCGCCGCGACCCGCGTCGCCGCCATCGCGCCGATCAAGGACGGCGACCGATGGGAGGTCTTCCTCGAGGACGGCACCAGCACGACCGCGTCCGCGGCGGCGGCGCAGTCGATCGGGCTCGGCGTCGACAGTGCATGGAACGCGGGCATCGCGCGGCGACTTGCGGCGGCGGAAGACGATCAGCGTGCCTTCTCCGAGGCGATGCAGCTTCTCGCGCGGGGACGCCGGCGCTGGACGCGCGCAACCCTCGCGACGACTCTGGGAGGC
>JBIIYI010000308.1:0-4105 GCA_044346895.1 Phycisphaerales bacterium | reverse complement strand
TGCGGGTTCGTGCGGATCGTTCCGTGGGGTCTCTTCGCTTCTCGATCACTCTTCCGTGATGGTCTCGCGCACGACCTCGTCGATCGTCGTGCGGCCGTCGAAGATCGCCTCGAGGCCGGACTCGCGCAGCGTCTTCATGCCGCGCTTGCGCGCCTCGGCGCGGAGGATGTTGGTCGAGACCTGCTTCATGATCAGTTCGCGCAGGTCGTCGTCCATCGACATGATCTCGAAGATGCCCATGCGGCCCTTGTAGCCCGAGCCGCGGCAGCGCGCGCAGAGCTGGCCGTTCTTCCTGCGCGAGCCGCGGAAGAACTCCTTGCCCTCGACGTCGGACGCGCGGAGCTGGAGTTCCATCAGCATCTCCTCGGTCGGCGTGAACGCCTCCTTGCAGTCGAGGCAGACCGTGCGGACGAGGCGCTGGGCGACGATCGCCTCGATCGTCGCGGTCAGGAGGAAGGTCTCGACGCCGAGATCGACGAGACGCAGGATCGTGCTCGGCGCGTCGTTCGTGTGGAGCGTCGTGAGCACGAGGTGGCCCGTGAGCGACGCCTGGATGGCGATCTGCGCGGTCTCGAGGTCGCGGATTTCGCCGACGAGGATGATGTCGGGATCCTGTCGGAGGAAGCTGCGGAGGAGCTTCGCGAAGGTGAGCTCCTGATCGAGGTTGACCTGGCACTGCATGAGGCCGGCGACGTCGTATTCGACGGGGTCCTCCGCGGTCAGGATCTTGACGCCCGGATCGTTGAGCTCGTTGAGCGCCGCGTAGAGCGTGGTCGTCTTGCCCGAGCCGGTCGGGCCCGTCACCACGACGATGCCGTTCGGCTTGTTGATGATGTTGCGGACGCGCTCGAGCTCGACCGTCCCGAGCCCCACCTTGTCGAGCGAGAGCTGCACGTTCGAGCGGTCGAGGATGCGCATGACGACCGACTCGCCGAACATCGTCGGAAGGACGGCGACGCGGAGGTCGATCGGACCGCTGGGCATCGACATCTCGATGCGGCCGTCCTGCGGAAGGCGCCGCTCGGCGATGTCGAGCTTCGACATGACCTTCACGCGCGAGACGAGCGCCGTCGCCAGCGACTTCTGCACGGGGATCATCTCGTAGAGGACGCCGTCGATGCGGTAGCGCACCTTGAACTCGTCCTCGAACGGCTCCATGTGGATGTCGGACGCCTTGTCCTCGATCGCGACGAGGAGCAGCTTCTGGACGAGCTGCACGACCGCGTTGTCGTTCGCGGCGTCGGCGAGGGCCGAGGTGTCGTCGTCAAGCGAGGAGCCGCGCCCCTTGAAGCGGTCGTCGGTGAAGCCCTTGTCGGCGTCGAGACTCGAATCGACCGTGCGGGTCTGGTCGGCCGGGTAGTGACGGTCGAGCAGCGCGCGGACCTGATCCTCCGCGGCGACCACCGCGACGACACGGCGCATGTTGCCGAACTGCTGCAGGTTCTGGCGAACCGCGTCGTTGGCCGGATCGAGCACCGCCACCGTGATCGATCTCGTCGCCGCATCGAACTGGAGCGGCATGAACAGGAACTGCCTCGGCATGCGGCGATCGACGCACTTCACCGTGTCGGGGGTGGGCTCGAACCCGTTGAGATCGACGTAGGCGAAACCCTTCTGCGCGGCGAGCGCCTTCTGGATGCCCGCCTCGTCGATGAAGCCGCGCTCCTTCAGGAGCTGACCCAGCAGCTTCCCCTTGCCTTCGGGTTCCTGCTGGAGCTTCACCATCTCCTCGACCAGTTCCGGCGTGATCTGGTTGAACTTGCCGAACTGGCCGGCCGCCGAGAACTTCCGCAGGATGCGTCCGATGCGGGAGCCCTTCAGGGATCCGAGGGCCTTCTCGATTTCCGGGGAGACAATCGACATGCTCGTGTTCGTCCAGTCTGCCGCAACCTGACGCGCCCCGCCGAACGACTCGGCGACGGGCACCTGCGTGCTATACGGCACGCGCACCCCCCGTCATCGCGGCGAGACGGGGGCTTCTGTTCGGGACACTTGGATTCGTGCGCACGGCTGGCACGCTGAAATCGCGTCATCCACCCGCGGGCACGACTCCGACGCCGGCCGGCCGCACCCGAGCGGACCGGTCGGTGAAACCTGCGATTCCGCTCAGACCTGATGCTCCTGATCGAGCTCGGCGCGACCGATCGTGCCGCCCGCGCGGTGGATCTTGTCCTTCAGGTCGCCGGGGTTCTTGCACTTGTCGATGACCTCCTCCGCGCCGACCTTGCCCTCGGTGTAGAGCCGCCAGAGGTGGTCGTCGAGCAGCTGCATGCCGAACTTCTTGCCGGTCTGGATGGCCGAGTCGATGCGGAAGGTCTTGTTCTCGCGGATCAGGTTCGAGATCGCGGGGGTGACCACGAGGAACTCGTAGGCCGCCACGCGGCCCGGCTTATCGGCGCGCGCGCAGAGCTGCTGCGACAGGACGGCGATGAGCGAGGTCGAGAGCTGGACGCGCACCTGCTCCTGCTGGGTCACCGGGAACGCGTCGATGATGCGGTTGATGGTGCTCGCGGCGCCCGAGGTGTGGAGGGTGCCGAACACGAGGTGGCCGGTTTCGGCGGCGCGGATGGCCGATTCGATCGTCTCGAGGTCGCGCATTTCGCCGACGAGGATCACGTCCGGGTCGGAGCGGAGCACGCGGCGCAGCGCCTCGGCGAACGACGGGACGTCCTTGCCGACCTCGCGCTGGTTGACGACCGACTTCTTGTGGTAGTGGTAGTACTCGATCGGGTCCTCGATCGTCACGATGTGGCGGTCGTAGAACTCGTTGATCCAGTTGACCATCGAGGCGAGGGTGGTCGACTTGCCCGATCCGGTGGGGCCGGTCACGAGGAAGAGGCCGCGCGGACGCCGCGAGAGCTCCTCGACGATCTTCGGCAGACCGATCTGCTCGAAGGTGAGCAGCGTGTTCGGGATGAGACGGAGCACCATCGAGATGTCGCCGCGCTGGCGGAAGACCGAGGCGCGGAAGCGCGCGGCGTCGCCGAACGCGAAGCCGTAGTCGGTGCCGCCGTGCTCGGCGAGTTCCTGCTGGTTCTTCTCGGGCGTGATCGACTTCATCAGCGCCATCGCGTCGTCCGAGTCGACGACCTTGGTCGCGAGGCTGCGGAGCTTGCCGTGGAGTCGGATCGTCGGCGGTCGGCCGACGGAGATGTGAAGGTCGGACGCCCCCTGCTTGACGATCGTGTCGAGGAGGCGGTCAATCTGCATCGCGGACATGTCTCGTTACCTCTCTACCGGCTCTCTGCGCCGGCGAACGCTGTGCTGACATCCTGCGGGCCGGATCACGAATGGCCGATTTCGGTGGGGTCGAAGCCCTCGATCTGCGCGAAGTTGGCGATCTCGCTCGCCGTCGTCTCGCCGCGCAGGATCTTGATCTTGCCGTCCTCGACGAGGCTGCGCATGCCGCCTCGGATGGCGGCGTTGCGGAGCTTCGAGATGCTGGAGCGGTTGAAGGCGAGATCGCGGATCTCCGAGTTCATCGTCATCAGCTCGAAGATCGCGCGACGCCCGCGGTAGCCCGTGCCGCCGCACCCGTCGCAGCCGACCGGCTTCATCATGCGGCCGTTGGCGAGCTCCTCGTCGTTGATGCCGACGAGCCGCAGGACCTTGCGGTCGGGCGCGTCGTCGGGCTGCTTGCACTTCTCGCAGAGGATGCGCACGAGGCGCTGGCCCATCACCGCCTGGATCGAGCTCGCCACGAGGAACGGCTTCACGCCCATGTCGATGAGACGCGTGATCGCGCTCGGGGCGTCGTTCGTGTGGAGCGTCGAGAACACCATGTGGCCGGTGAGCGCCGCCTGGATCGCGATGTCGGCGACCTCGCGATCGCGGATTTCGCCGACGAGGATGATGTTCGGCGCCTGGCGCAGCATCGACTTCAGGATGGCCGAGAAAGTGAGGCCGATCGACTCGCGCACCTGCACCTGGTTGATGCCCTTGAACGCGTACTCGACCGGATCCTCCGCGGTGATGATCTTGCGGTCGGGCGTGTTGAGGTCGTTGAGCGCCGAGTAGAGCGTCGTCGTCTTGCCCGAGCCGGTCGGGCCCGTGACGAGGAAGATGCCGTTCGGCCGGCGGATGATGCGGTTGAAGTTGTCGAGGT
>JBIIYI010000309.1:0-4105 GCA_044346895.1 Phycisphaerales bacterium | reverse complement strand
TGGACCGGCCACGTTGCGCCAGCCGGTGACGGTGGCTCCCATCGGCGAGAGGCCGAGCGCGTGCACCGACTTCGCGGAGTAGGAGTAGAGGACGAGCGGTTCGGCGGTCGTGTCGGTGAAGGTCGTCACCGCCTTGACCGTCGCCAGAGGCTCCGCCGAGCCTCCCGGCGCGGTCCGGAAGAGTTCGTATCCGGTCGCGCCCGCGATGGCGGTCCAGTTGAGCGTCACGCCCGCCTCGCTCGTCCCTTGCGAGGCGGCGAGGGTCGGTGCCGCGAGGTTGCGCCAGCCCGCCTCCTCGTCGCTCACGGCGCTGTCGACCGACGTGGTCGTCGTCTTGACGCTGTAGAGGTAGGTCGTGAGCGGGGTGGCGGTCGTGTCGTCGAAGAAGGCCGCCGTGCCGCTCGTGACCGAGCCGATCTGCGCGGAGACGCCGCCCTCGACGCGTCGGTAGATGCGGTAGCCGGTCGCGCCGTTCAGCGCGGTCCACGACACGCGGACCTTCGTCGCGAACTCGCCGTCGCTCGCGGCGACGTTCGTCGGCGGCGCGGGCGCGCGCACGCCCGTGTCGGTCGCGGAGAGACCGGTCGAACCGAGCGCGGACACGGCCTTGACGCTGTAGGTGTAGGTCGTCGCGATCGCCGCGGTGGTGTCGTCGTACGAGGTCGAACCCTCGCCGCTCGTCGAGCCGAGGAGGACGGGCGTTCCCGTCCCGATCGCACGCCACACGCTGTAGCCGATCGCGCCGGTGGATGCGGTCCACGTCACCTGCACCTTGTCGGTGAAGGCGCCGTCGGAGGCCGCCACTCCGGTCGGAACGGGCACGTTGCGCCAGCCGGTGTCGGAAGCCTCGAAGCCGTCTCCCTGCGCGTTGATCGTACGGACGAAGTAGGTGTACTCGACCAGCGGCTCGGCGGTGGTGTCGTCGTAGGCGAGCGCCGCCTGACCGAGTTGCGCGATCTGCTGGACCGTGCCGCCGGGCGACTGGCGGAGCACCTTGTATCCCGTGGCGTTGGCCGCGGACGCCCACGTGATGCGCACCTTCTCGCCGAACGTGCCGTCGGATGCGGCCACGTTTCCGGGCGCGGTGTCGATCGTGCCGACGTCGACGCGCAGCGAGTCGATCCACGTGTTCGCGCCGGTGGTGGCCGCCGGACGCGACGCGAACCCGCCGATCGCGAGCGCGATGGGGTAGCGCTGGCCGCCGGTCCAGTTCGTGAAGAAGTAGGCGTCGGGATCGTTGTAGAAGTAGGGGCTGACGTAGAGCGTGTCGGATGCGGCCACGTACTGGAGGTAGAGCGTCTCGGTGTACGAGAAGTCGAACGCGTACTGGATCGGCGGCACGGCGGTGTAGAACTCGAACGGATAGCCCGCGTTCGCAGCCCACGGGTTCGCGATGTAGCTCGCGTTGCCGAACTGGTCGTAGGCCGTGTACTCGACGCGTCGGTTGAAGCCGCCGAACTGCGGCTCGATGTAGATCGTGCCGACGTTGATGAGCTTCGACTGCGTCGGGAAGCCGTTCGCCCCGAGGGGCGACCCCGGGCGGAAGGTACCGAGGCTGACGTACTCCGTCGTCAGTGGCGTGCCGTTCGTGCGCGGCTGGCTGTGGACCACGGCGCGCGCGGCCCAGTTCGACGTGCAGCGGATCGACCAGCCCTTGGCGAGGAAGCCGGCGAAGTGCGGCGACGTGAGGGTCGCATCGGCCGTCGTGACGAGTTCCGCCCGCGAGTTCCGCTCGACGAAGGTCACCGACGGCGCTCCCGAGACCTGCTGCCAGTACACGCTGATGGTGCCGTTGGCGAAGTCGTCCGCGAAGACCTGCGCGTCGGCGCGCTGCGCGGACGCCACGAGGACCAGCAGCATCGCCGCGCTGCCGATGGCTCGGGCGAGGAGGGAACGGATGCTCGAAATCGCGGAGGAAAGGCGCGGATACTGACGCATCGGCGCAGTGTACAGGTTGGTCGCTCCGCACAAGCGGAATCGATCAGTTTCGCACCCGACGCCCGCCGATCGTGAGATCGACGTGCTTCGGCCGCGGAGGCTTCTCGGCCGCCTCGCCTGTGGGGCAGCCCGGGCAGGCCGCCGACTTCTTCGACGACTTCCCGCGCGGGAGCAGCGGGCGGAGGATCACGCCGATCGCAAGCGTGGCGAGGCCCGTCGCGACCCAGAACTGCCAGTCGCCGAGGGGAAGATTGCTCATCCGAGCCCCGCGAGGATCACGGCCTCGCGCGTGAGGAACGCGAGGAGGTAGGCGACGCCCGACATCCACGCGAACTGGACCGCGGGCCACTTCCACGAGCCGGTCTCGCGCCGCGTGACCGCGAGCGTCGGCAGGCACTGGAGCGCGAGCACGTAGAAGACGAGGAGCCCGGCGCTCGTCGCCGGATCGAAGAGCTTCGTCCCGTCCGCGCGCGTCGCCTGCGCGAGATCGTCGGCGACGCGCGCGTCGTCGTCCGAGTCGCCGTGGCCGACGAGCACGGTCATCGTGCTGCGGAAGACCTCGCGCGCGAGGAAGCTCGTGAGCACCGCGATCGTCAGGCGGTCGTCGAGTCCGAGCGGCGCGAACGCCGGCTGCAGCGTCGCGCCGAGCCGCCCCGCGAACGAGAACTCCTGCTGCGCGCGCTGCGAGAGCACGTCTGCTTCATGCCGCAGCGCGTCTGCCTCCTGCCGCAGCGCGTCGATCTCGGCGCGCTTCGCCTCGATCTCGGCGGCATCCGCGCCGACATGCGCGCCGGCATCCGCGTCGGCGATCGGCGCGTCGAGCATCGCGGACGATTCGATTCCCGCCGCGCGCGCCTCGAGCGCGATCGCCGCCTCCGGCGTCTCCGCCTTCGGATACGCGCTCAGCCACCAGAGCACGATGCAGATCGCGAGGATCACCGTGCCCGCGTTCTTGAGGAAGACGACCGCCCGGTCGTACGTCGCGAGCGCCGCCGCGCGCACGTCGGGCAGGCGGTAGGGCGGCAGTTCGAGCACCATCGGCCGGCTTCGGCCGCGGAGGACGGTGCGCCTGAAGAGGAGCGCGGTCGCGAGCGCGGCGATCGCGCCGAGGGCGTAGCAGCCCGCGAACGCGAGCCCGGCGAGGAAGCCGGAATGCGGGAAGAGGATCGAGACGAGCAGCACGTAGACGCCGACGCGCGCGGAGCAGCTCATGAAGGGCGCGACGAGGATCGTGGCGAGCCTGTCCTTCGGATCGGGGATGAGGCGCGTCGCCATGATGCCCGGCAGCGCGCACGCGTGGCTCGAGAGGAGCGGCACGAACGCCTGCCCGGGCAGGCCGAAGCGGCACATGATCCGGTCCATCACGAACGCCGCCCGCGCGAGGTAGCCCGTGTCCTCGAGGAGCGCGAGCAGGAAGAAGAGGAGGCAGATCTGCGGGAGGAAGACGACGGTTCCGGCGACCCCGCCGATCACGCCGTCGACGAGGAGGCTCGCGAGATCGCCTTCGGGAAGCACCGATGCGAGCGAGGCTCCGAGCCACGCGCAGGCATCCTCGATGAGCGTCATCGGGAGTTCGGCGAGGCGGTAGATCGCGAAGAACACCGCCGCCATCGCGAGGACGAAGACGATCGCGCCGAGGATCGGGTGCGTGAACGCGGCGTCGAGGCGATCGGTGAGGCGGTCGCTCTCGGAGCCGATCGTGTTCGGTCCGCCCACGCTCGCGGCGACGGTCTCGTCGATCCACGATGGCGCGAGGCATGCGGCGAGCGTCTGCGGATGCACTTCGCGCGCGGCGCGCACGGCGGCAAGCAGCGGTTCGACGCCCGTGCCGGCGCGGCCGTTCGCCTCGACGCACGGAACGCCCAGCGCGCCCGCGAGCCGCTGCGCATCGACCGAGAGGCCGCGCGATCGCGCGAGGTCGGTCATCGTCAGCGCGACGGCGAGCGGGCGCCCGAGCGCCGCCACCGAACGCAGGAGCCGCAGTCCGCGCGCGAGGTTCGTCGCGTCGAGGACGACGAGGAGCACGTCCGGCATGCAGCCCTCGAGTCGGCCCGCGAGGCAGTCGCGGCAGAGTTTCGACTCGGGCAGCTCGAGGTCGATCGCGTACACGCCCGGCAGATCGACGAACTCGATCTCGCCGCCATCGGCGGTGCTCGAGCCGACGCGC
>JBIIYI010000307.1:0-4110 GCA_044346895.1 Phycisphaerales bacterium | reverse complement strand
CGTCGAGTTCGAAGACGAGCCTCGGCACGCGGCCGATCCTCGTCTCATCCATGACGCGCCGACGCAGGAACCCCGCGGCGGCGCGAAGCCCGGAGAGCGTGAGCGATGCCTTCTGCTCGGGCAGCACCGAGACCTTCACGCGCGCCTCGGAGAAGTCGGGCAGGACGTCGACCTCGGTGACCGAGACGAGCCCCTGCACGCGCGGATCGTTGAGTCCCCTCCCGATCTCGGCCTGCACGGAGCGACGGATCTCGCCCGCGACCTGCAGCGGCCGATCGGAACGCGCGACATCCTCTCCGAGCGGTCCGCGCAGCCTCGTCGGGCCGCCGCGACCCGTGCCGCGCGCGCCGGTCCGGTCGCCGGTCCGCCCGCCGGTCCGGTCGCCTTGCGGGCCACCCGCGCCGGGCTTGCCGCCGCGCGCGCCCGCGTTTGGATCACGGCGGCGCCGCGCCGGAACCGGCGCGTCGCCGTCACCGTCCCCGGAGTCCCCGGAGCGGCGATCGCCTGTGGACATGTCGCGTCGGGACGCCATGCGCGATCAGCTCCTCGAGACCGTGACGGTCTTGTAGCACTCGAGCACGTCGCCGACCTTGATGTCGTCGTAGCCGACGATCTTCATGCCGCACTCCATGCCCGCGCGCACTTCCTTGACGTCGTCCTTGAAGCGCTTGAGCTGCTCGAGCCGACGGTCCTTCTCGATGACGATGCCGTCGCGGGTGACGCGGATCTGCGCGTTGCGCTCGACGATGCCGTCGAGCACGCTGCAGCCCGCGATCGCGCCGACCTTCGTGATCTTGAAGACCTGCTTGACCTCCGCGTGGCCGAGCACCTCGAGCTTGAGCTCGGGTGCGAGCATGCCGCGCGCGGCCTTCGTGACGTCGTCGATGAGGTCGTAGATGACTTCGTAGAGGCGGATCTCGATCCCCTTCGACTCGGCCATCTGCCGCGCCTTGCCGCTCGAGGTGACGTTGAAGCCGACGATGATCGCCTTCGTCGCCTCGGCGAGCGTGACGTCCGACTCGTTGATGCCGCCCGCGGACGCGCTCTTGACGCTGACGACGACCTCCTCGGTCGGCAACTTCGCGAGCATCGCCTTGAGCGCCTCGACGGAGCCCTGCACGTCGCCCTTGACGACGAGCGCGAGTTCCTTGCGGCCCTGCTTCTCGAGATGCTTGAAGATGTTGTCGAGCGTGATCTTCGGCGCGGCGAGCTCGCGCTCGCGGTCGATGCGGCGCCGCTCCTCGGCGGCCTCCTCCGCGGCGCGGATCGACTCGACCACGAAGGCCTTGTCGCCCGCATCGGGGAGTTCGTCGATGCCCGAGATCGCGACCGGCGTCGATGGGAACGCCTCGGTGATGCGCTCGCCCCGGTCGTTGATGATGTCGCGCACGCGGCCGTAGCCGCGGCCGATGACGATGAAGTCGCCCTTCTTGAGGCGGCCCTCCTGCACCATGACGCGCGCGACCGGGCCGCGGCCCTCCTCGATCGACGCCTCGAGGACGGTGCCCCGGGCCATGCCGCCGAAGTCCGCCTTGAGCTCGAGCAGCTCCGCCTGGTAGTCGAGCATCGCGAGGAGTTCCTCGATGCCGTCGCCGCGCGTCGCGCTCGTCTTGATGACCTCGGTGTCGCCGCCCCACTCGACCGGGTTCAGGCCGTTCTCCGCCAGCTGCCCGAGCAGCCGGCGGATGTTGGCCTCGTTCGCGTCGGGACGGTCGATCTTGTTCATCGCGACGACGATGGGCACGCCCGCCGCCTTCGCATGCTGGATCGACTCGACCGTCTGCGGCATGACGCCGTCCACCGCCGAGACGACGAGGACGACGATGTCGGTCACCTTCGCGCCGCGCGCGCGCATCGAGGTGAACGCCTCGTGGCCGGGCGTGTCGATGAACGTGACCACGCGGTCGACGTCGCCCGACTTGACGGGCACGCAGAACGCGCGCGTCGACTGGGTGATGCCACCCGCCTCGCCGGCCGCGATGTTGGTCTTGCGGATCCGGTCGAGGAGGCTCGTCTTGCCGTGGTCGACGTGACCGAGGATCGTGACGATCGGCGCGCGACGACGTTCGTCGACGCGCTCGCGGTCCTTGAAGCGCTCCTCGATGATCTCCGCCGCGGACTTCGCCTCGTCGACCACGAGGTCGATGTCGAAGTCCATCATGATCTCGATCGCCTTCTCGCGGTCGATGGCGCTGTTGATCGTCGCCATCGTGCCGCCGAGGAAGAGCTTCTTGATGATGTCGGTCGCCTTGACGCCGGTCGCCGCAGAGAGCTCCTTGATCGTCAGCGGCTCCGCCACGTGGATCTGCTGGATCTCACCGGGCTTGCGCTCGAAGCGCTGGCCGCCGCTGCCCATCGGACCGCGCTGGCCGGCGCGCTGATGGGAGGAGATGAAGCCGCGCGAGGCGTCGAGCCGGGCCTGCCGGTCGCGGATGTCCTGCGCACCGAACTCGATGCGGGCGGAATCGCCCGCACGGCCGGAACGCGAAGAACCGATGCCGCCACGACCGCGAATCTCGCGTCCGCCCGTGCCGGTGCGTCCGCGGGGACCGGTGGTGCCGGGACCGGTGCCGGGACCGGTGCGGCGCATCGGAGGAGGCGTCGGGAGGTTGTCGGCCTGCTCGACGCGGATGACCTGCGGCCCCGAGAGCCGCGTCTTCTCCTTGTTCGTCAGTTGCTGTCCGGCTGGACCGACGACGGACGGCCGCGTCGGGACGTTCATCACCGGCTTCGCGCCGGAGGTGTCGGTGAGCGATGCCGGAGGCGGCGGCGGCGCGGTGATCACGCGACGGGGTGCGGGCGCGCTGGGGGTGCCACCGCTCGGAGCGCTCCCGCCGGCGGAAGTCGATGCGGGGCCCGTTCCGCGACCGCCACCGAGATCGGTTCGCGGCTGCGGGCGAGCGCTGAGTCCGGCTGGGATCCGATACGCGGGGCCCGTCGATGAGGGAGTCGGCGTGGAGGTCGCGGAAGAGGTCGCGGAGGATGTCGCGGGGGAGGTTGATGCTCCAGCAGCACCCGCACCGGCGGAGGGAGCGCCGGTTCCCGCCGAGGATGCCCCATGCGAGGCCCCACGCGAGGCCCCACGCGAGGCACCGGACGCGGCTGCGGGCTCTACTCCGGATGTGGCTGCGGATGCTGTTGCGGACGGAGTTGCGGATGCCGCGCCGGAGACGGTCGCCGGCGTGCGGGGCGCGTCGACGGCGTCACCGCCGGAATCGACCGCCGGCCTCGCTTCGCCGACCGCGCCGACCGCAGGCTGGGCTCCGATCTGGGCGCTCTTCCTGTCAGGACCATCGTCCGCGGACGCGCCGGTGGCCGCCGCCGCGACGTCCGCAGCGGCCGCACGCGCCGCAGCGCGGGGCTTCGCGGGCACCGCCGGCGTCGTCTCGACCGCCGCGACCACCCGCTTGGTCGCACGCTTGGCGACGACGCGACCGCTCTCGTCCGAAGCAGCGGACGAACCAGCCGAAGTCGCCTCGGCATCGCCTGCGGCCGAGGCAGCTTGCGAGGCCGCCTGCGAGGCCGCGTCGCCCGCCTTCGCCGGCGACTTGCGCTTCGTCGACGGCGTGGATTCGCCCTCGTCATCCGCTTCGGTCTCGACCCGCGGCTCGGCGACCATCGTCGCCGTCGCACCGCCGGCGTTCGCGAACCACTCGCGGATCGTCAGCGCAAGTCCGACGGACACCGGAGACAGGTGGTTCACGATGTCGGGGATCTCCTCCGACTGGCATCGCGCGACGATGTCCTTGGAGCTCACTCCGAGCTCCTTCGCAAGCTGGTGGACCTTCAGCGGGGCTGGTTTCTTCGACAAGCAGTTCCTCCTGCCACACGAACCGGACTCTCTTCCCGGATCAACTCACGCGGTCCACGCGAACGTCGCGAAGACCTCGATACTCTCCTCAGACTCTCCTCGAGGAATTCCCCGGGGACTTCCCCCGGGGACTTCCCCCGGGGACTTCCCCCGGGGACTTTCCGGAGCACCCGCACGGTCTCGCCGCCGGTCTCCGCCCGCCAACCCGACGTCAACCATCCGAGCGCGCCGAACGCGCCGCGCCGAGGATCGAGTCCGCAGCGCTCTCCGCCTCGGCATCGGGCTCGGCGCCCGGCTCG
>JBIIYI010000306.1:0-4111 GCA_044346895.1 Phycisphaerales bacterium | reverse complement strand
ACCGTCATCCCCAGCAACCTCGAACTGACGGTCGCGGATCCGGGCGTCATCACTCCCGGCGGCAGCATCACGATCTCGTACACCTACCGCAACATCGGCGCGGGCACCTGCTATCCGTCCATTCCGAGCGTGACCGACCTCTTCGTCCGGACGTACGCCTACCTCTCGACGGACTCGACGCTCGATGCGGGCGATCGGCTCATCTACAACTTCTTCAGCGACGAATCGGTCATCTACAACGCCGGAGGAGGTGCAACGGGCCTCTCGCCCGGAGAGACCGCCACCCGGACGCAGTCGAACGTCGCCATCCCCGCGAACGTCCCGCCGGGGAACTACCGCCTGCTCATCGCATTCGACCGGTACGACAACATCACGGCAGGCGGAATCGACGCGATCTACGAGTACCCGGGCGAAGACAACGAGATCTGGCTGAGCCCCGATCCGTTCGCACCGGACATGATCGTCGACGCCCTCGTGGTGCCTCCGTCGATCCAGATCGGGCAGACGATTCCAGTCTCCTGGACCGTCCGCAACGGCGGCGTGAACCCCGCGCAGGGGCAGTGGTTCGACGAAGTGCTGCTCTCGGACGACGAGACGATCGGGAACGACATCCCGCTCGGCAGCTTCGCGCGATCGGGCCCGCTCGCGGGCGGCGCGACGTACACGACGACCCAGCAGATCCTCGTGCCCGCCGCGGCCGGATCGGGCACGTACTTCTTCCTCGTCCGCACCGACGCGGCCAACACCGTCGAGGAGTTCTCCGAGGCGAACAACGTCCGCCGCAGCGACACGACGTCGACCTCGACCGGCGGCGATCTGGTCGTGACGGCTTCGTCCGCGCCGAGCGCGATGGTGCTCGGTGAGAACAACACGGTCACGTGGACGGTGCGCAACATCGGAACCGCCGCGGTCGACGGATGGAGCGACATCGTCTACCTCTCGACGGACGCGACGCTCGACGCGGCCGACACGGTGCTCTCGGTGCGGCCGAACGCCGGCGGCCTTTCGCCGAACACCGAGTACCAGACCAGCACGCAGGTCGCGCTCCCGCTCGACAGCGGAAGCGGACAGCGGTACGTCTTCGTCTTCGCGGACGCGACCAACACGCTCCTCGAGATCAACGATTCGAACAACGTCTCCGCCGCGATGCCCGCGACGGTCACCGAGCCGCCGTTGCCGGACCTCGTCGCGAGCGGGCTCTCCGTGCCGTCGTCGATGAGCGTCGGGCAGCCGATCACGCTGGCGTGGCAGACGGCGAACACCGGCGAACTTCCCGCATCGAGCTGGATCGAGCGCGTGCGGCTCATCGCTCCGGGCGGCGCGGTGGCTGCGCAGCTCGCGTCGTTCACGCAGTCGACGGCCCTCGTGGCAGGAGGAACCGCGGCGCGGAGCCTGAGCGCCACGATCCCGGCGCTCCCCGGGACCTACACGGTCGTTGTCGATGTGGACACCGAGAATGCCGTCGCGGAGGCGAGCGGCGAGGCGAACAACCGCTTCGTCGCGGGCACGCTCGAGATCCTCGCGTCCGACCTCGTCGCGCAGGGCGCGACCTTCCCGTCGACCTCGCCGAAGGGCGAGCAGATCACGGTCTCGTGGACCGCTGCCAACATCGGCGCGGGCGCGGCGTACGGCTCGTGGAACGCGACGGTCTACCTCTCGACCGACGCCGTGTACGACGCGGCAGACGCCAGCATCGGAAGCGTCTCGTATTCGTCGGGTTCCGGGCCGATCGCCGCCGGCGCGAGCGTGGCCCGGTCGCTCACGGCGACCGTTCCCGCGTCGCTCGCGGACGGCACCTATCAGGTCATCATCCGCACGGACACCGGGTCGCAGATCGCCGAGAGCAACGAGACGAACAACACGCTCGTCGCGGGACCGATCGAAGTCACCGCGCAGCTCTTCGCGAATCTCGTCGTCCAGTCGGTGACCGTCACCTCGACGGCGACGCTCGGCGGACAGGTCTCCGTCTCGTGGACGGTGGCCAACACCGGCAACCGAGTGGCCAACGGCGGCTTCGCCGACCGCGTCTGGTTCTCGACCGATACGACCTTCGGCTCCGATTTCGACGCCAGCTGGTTCACGCAGTCCCAGTCGATCGCGCCGGGCGCGACGGCAAGCCAGACCCGCAACGTGAATCTCCCGGCCTCCGTCGGCAGCTACTACGTGTTCATCGAGACGGACCGCTACAACAGCGTGTCCGAAGGGGCGAACGAGGGCGACAACATCTCGGCCGCCTCCGGTCCGGTCGACATCGGAGCCGCGAACCTCGTCGTGACCAGCGTGACGATCGCTCCGTCGGCGACGCTCGGCGGTCAGTTCTCCGTGACGTGGACGGTCCTGAACGCAGGCAACCGCGACGCGACCGGGACCGTCTGGGATCGTGTCTGGATCTCGTCCGACGCCTCGTTCGGCGGGGATCTCGACGCGGGTTCGAACGCGGAGTCGCAGCCGCTCTACGTCGGCAACACGCGGTCGAGCACGAAGCTGGTGAACACGCCGCCGACCGCGGGGGCGTACTACGTCTTCATCGAGAGCGACCGGTACAACGCGATCGCGGAAGGCGCGGGCGAATCCGACAACATCTCCGCGGCGGCGGGTCCGATCCAGATCGGGGCCGTCGATCTCGTGCTCTCCGACCTCGTCGTTCCCGAACAGATGACCGCCGGCGCGCCGATCGCCGTGAACTGGACGGAGACCAACGCCGGAAACGTCCCGACGGTGTCTTCGTGGTCCGACCGGGCGCGCCTCGTCGATGCTCCGGGGGGAACCTCCCTCGGCACCATCGGCGACGCCACCACGACCACGCCGCTCGCGGCGGGCGCGTCCATCCCGAAGGGCGTCACGGGGACCGTCCCGAACACGCTGGGCATCGCGTTCGTCGAGGTCGTCGCCGATCTCAACAACACCGTCGCGGAAGGACCGGGCGAGTCGAACAACGTGATCACGAGCGCCGCGGTGACGATCGTCGGCGCGGATCTCGTCGCCGAGAATGGCGGCGCTCCCTCGACCATCGAGCAGTTCGTGCCGGCGACGGTCACCTGGACCGTGCGCAACGACGGCCTCGGTGCGTCCTACGGCGGATGCTGGAACGACCGCATCTACCTCTCGACGAACGACACGTACGAGGCTGGCGA
The DNA here is from genome assembly GCA_044346895.1 of Phycisphaerales bacterium. GTDB lineage: Bacteria > Planctomycetota > Phycisphaerae > Phycisphaerales > SM1A02 > QWPT01. Next base: position 977 of record JBIIYI010000306.1, on the reverse strand, counting down.
TCGGGAGGTCGGCGTGCTGAGCCAGTGCGGCAGCCCGTTCGCTCCCGGCGCGGTCAAGAACTCGAGCAAGTCGATCACGATCGACGACACCGTCGCGGCGGGCGTGTACAAGGTGCTCGTCCGCGTCGATGCGAACGGGGCGCGCTTCGAATCGGACGAGACGAACAACGTCCTCGTCGTGGGCACCGTCGAGGTCGTCTCCGCCTCGACGCCCAACCTCGTCGTCGAGACGCTGACGGCGCCGACCTCGATCGCGATCGGCAGCGACTACAGCCTCAGTTGGACCATCCGAAACAGCGGTGCCGAGGCCATCGGCGCCTCGACGGACTGGGCCGACCGCGTCGTGCGCTCGGTGAATGCGGTCTACGGCGACGCCGATGACGTCACCGTGGCGAACGTCACCAGTTCCGGTCCGCTCGCAGCGGGCGCCAGCCGCGTCGTCACCCGCTCGTTCACAAGCCCGTCCACCGAGGGGTCGTACCACTTCTTCGTGCGGACCGACGCCTCCTCCGCCATCTTCGAGTACCAGGGAGAGAACGACAACACGTCGGCGGCCGTCGGTCCCGTGACCGTCGCCTACCCGCCGCAGCCGGATCTGGTCGTCACGACCATCACCGCGCCGTCGTCGATGACGGCGACCGCGGTCGCCACGATCTCCTACACCGTGCGCAACCAGGGCGAGGTCGCCACTTCGGCGAGCTGGCGCGACACCGTCACGCTGGTTCCCGAGGGCGCGGGCTCCGCGATCGCGCTCGGTCAGTTCTACCGCGTCGGACCGCTCGCAGCCGGAGCGGAGGTCAGTTACACGGAATCGGTGCTCGTGCCGCTTTCCGCCGCGGGCGCACGGCGCATGCGCGTGCAGACCGACAGCTTCTCCGAGATCGCCGAAGGTGCGCCGGCGCGCGAGTCGAACAACACGACGACCGATGACGTCGTCGTCGCCGTCGAGGAGCCCGCGCTCGTCGATCTCGTCGTCC
>JBIIYI010000305.1:0-4117 GCA_044346895.1 Phycisphaerales bacterium | reverse complement strand
CGCCCATGCGATCATCTGCGCGGCGATGACGCGGACCTCGGGGTTCGCGAAGTCGCCGGGGTGTCCGAGCGTCGTCACCGCAACGCGCTGAAGCCGCGGGATCGCGGACGAACCGGCGAACGCCTGCGGCGGCTGCTCGCGCACCCACAGGATCGGCTGTTTCTGCGGCGCGTCCTTCCGCTCGCTGTCGACCGCTTCGCCCCAGAGGAGCACGCGGCAATCCGCGGGAAGCGGCTCGACGTGGTAGAGCCAGCTCGGGACGACGATGCCTTCGGCGGGGATCGCGACGCCCGCAAGCACCGCGTGCTTCGCGGCATCGGCGTCGGGGGGTAGGACGCGCGTCCTCGACGAGTGTCCGTGATGGAAGCGCCAGGGTGTGCCGAGGAAGCGCTCGCCGAAGCCCGCATTGAGCGCCGCGTGCGGCGATTCGGCCGGGTACGCGAACGCGTGCGTCGCGGTGCGGAAGGCGACCAGCGGCATGCCGTGCTCGATCGGGTCGAGCATCGCCTACCGATCGCGGTCGCAGAGTTGGTTGAAGCGCATGTAGACGACCTCGCCGCCAGCGCCGATCGCGGCGGCGTCGCTGATCGCGGTCTTCGACGCGGTGTCGCGCCTGGTCGGGTCGTCCGGATCGGCCGCGAAGTGGAGCGTCGCGCGCGCGATGCCCGCCTGCTCGACGAGGGACGCGAGGAACGGCATCGAGATCTCGCTGCGGTACTCGTCGTCGGCCGCGATGAACGACACCCAGTGATCGGGCGGCTGCCAGCCGTTCGGGAAGTCGGGCTGAAGCAGCTGCGGCTTGCCGTGCGCGAAGAGACGCGCGCGGTCGCCCTTCCGCGGCAGACCGTTGTTCCCGCGGAACGGACCGCGCTGGCCGCGACTGCCGACAGCGCCCGGAGGAAGTTCGTGCACCTTCGAGACGACCGCCGTCTCCTCGCCCGCCTTGAGCCCGTCGCCGCGCACGACGTGGTCGATGCGCACGCGGTGCCACACGCTCGTGTCCTGCGGCCCCGGCCCGGGCTTCTCCTCGACGGAGACGACGGTGACCTCGAGTTCGAACGACGCCTGCCGCAGCGACCACATCGGCTGGTCGGGCACTTCCGCACGTGCGGCGCTGGCGTGCGTCCACGCGCCGCCCGCGAGGAGACTTCCGAGGAGGAGGATCCCGACGCGGAGGAACCCGGCGCGAGGGATCCCGGCGCGAGGGATCCCGACGCGAAGCGCGACGGCGAATGGCGCGACAGCGGAGAGCGCGACGGCGAAGCCGGGATGTCGGGCGAATCGCATGTCGGGTAGAGTCTTCAGCCGACGATGGAACCGCAAGTGGGATATCCGCCGATTCCGATCCTCCACGAGGAGCCGTCGTGGTTCGTCCTCGCGAAGCCCGCGGGCATCCACTCGATCGCGCAGCGGGCAAGCGACGCGCCCAGCGTCGAGGCGTGGCTGCGCGCGGCGCGGCCCGAACTCGCGGCGGTCGACGAGGCTGGCCTCGTGCATCGGCTCGACTTCGAGACAAGCGGGTGTCTGCTTGTCGCGAAGGACGATGCCACACGCGTGCGGCTGCGCGACGCGTTCAGCGGTCGCGGCGGCGACATCCGCAAGACGTATCTCGCGCTCGTCGAGGGACGCTTCCCTGACCGCGTCCTCGCCGGGGCGTTCACGCTGTCCTTCACGAGCCGCCACAAGGGAAGCGCGAAGGTGACGGTGCGCGACCGCGGCGAGCCCGAGACGATCGGCCGCTGCCGATGGCGCGTGCGTCGCGCGATCGGCGCGCACACGCTGCTCGAGATCGAACTGCTCGGCCCGGGACGTCGCCACCAGATCCGGGCCGGACTGGCGCACGAGGGGCATCCGCTCGTCGGCGACGCGCTGTACGGCGCAAGTCCTTCCGCGGGCGGCACCTGCCTGCACGCGTGGCGGCTCGAGTGGGCTGGGCGGACGACGGAGGCTCCGCCTCCGGGCTGGGCGGAGCCCTCGGGCCACGGGTTTTCGCGATCGGACGCGAACACGGCCGGTCCCGGTTGATCCGGCGCGTTCAGGCGCTACCTTGGCCTTTGAATCATGTTGCGAAGGGTGTCGTCGATGATCGCGTCGGGCCGCCGCGCATCCATCCTCCAGGCGCTTGCGCTGGCGCTCGCGTGCGATGCGATCGCCCGCGCCGATGTCGTCTCGTTCACCGAGTCCGCCGCCGCGCGCGGCTTCACCTACTCGAATCTCGAGGGCATGTTCGGCGGCACTGGCCAGTACGGCTGCGGCGTCGCGCTCTGCGATCTCGACAACGACGGCGACGACGACCTCGTGGCGACCGGCGGCTCGCCCTCGATGGTGCTCTACGCGAACAACGGCGCGGGCTTCTTCACGAACGTCACCGCGAACTCGGGCTTCGGCGCGCCGACGAAGCCGTCCGGGCTCGTCTGCGCCGACTACGACGGCGACGGCGACCTCGACATCTTCCTCACGCGCTGGCTGCAGCCCGCGATCCTCTACCGGAACAACGGTGGACTGAACTTCTCGAACGTCACCTCGGGGTCGGGCATTTCAGGTACGAGCGGCGCCGGCGCCGGATCGAGCTTCGGCGACTACGACGGCGACGGCGACCTCGACCTCGCGATCGCGATGCGCACGCTGACGCTCTCGAACACGCTGCGCAACCGCTTCTTCCGGAACGAGGGGAACGGCACGTTCACCGAGATCTCCGCGCAGCTCGGCGTCGACGACGCGGGCGCGAGCTTCCAGTGCCTCCTGCAGGATCTCGACCGCGACGGCGACTGCGACCTCTACGTCTCGAACGACAAGGGCACGCCGGCGCTTCCCAACCGCTACTTCCGCAACAACGGCGGCACGTTCGTCTCCGAGTCGTGGAACGGGGCGTGCGTTGCGATCGACTCGATGGGCGTCTTCGCGGGCGACGTCGACATGAACGGCCACGTCGACATCTACTGCACCAACGTGGCGGCGGGCCACGTGCTGCTGACGACCGACGACGCGCGCGCGTACGAGCAGTCGCAGCTCGAGGCGGGCGTGGCGGGTTCGGCGACCGGGTGGGGCACGGTCGTCTTCGACCCGGACAACGACGGCGACCAGGACGTCTTCGCGGCGTCGATGGACGAGGAGCCCGACTACCTCTTCCTCAACGACGGCGGATTTCCCTTCGCCGATCGTTCCGCCTCGGTCGGACTGGGCGACGGCATCGACACGTACTGCATCGCGGTGTCCGACATCGATCGCGACGGCGACCTCGACCTCCTCACGCAGCCGCATCTCTCGACGCTCGACCTCTACGTGAACACCGCGCCCGCGGCGAATCGCGCGATGCGCCTGAAGGTCTTCGGCCGGGGGAAGAACACGCATGCCGTCGGCGCGCTCGTCGACATCGAGTTCGACGGAAAGACCGTGCTGCGCGAGGTGATGGCGGGCTCCTGCTACAAGAGCCAGAGTTCGTACATCGTCCACGCCGGGATCGGAACGGCGACGGCCGCCGATCGCATCACCGTGCGCTGGCCGCGCGTCGGGTCGTCGCGGCCCGAGCGCGTGCTCGTGGGCTACGCCGCGGGAATCGAGTGGCCGATCGTGCCGCCCGAATCGCTCGGCGACGCGGACCGCGACGGGCGCCTCGACGGGGCCGACGCGCTCGCGGGCGAGGCGTGCGCCGATGCGAAGTTCGGCCCCGCGTGTGCCGCGTTCGATTTCGACGGCGACGCGGACGTCGACGCGGACGACCTCGCGCTCTTCCGCGCACGGCTGTGCGACATCGACGGCGACGGTGCGGTGGGCGCGTCGGATCTCTCGCTGCTGCTGGCGGGCTGGGGGGCGTCCGCGCCCGACATCACCGGCGACGGCGTGGTCGGCGCGCAGGATCTCTCGCTCTTCCTCGATGCGTGGTGACGCGGGTGGCGAGGCGTGTGATGAGGCGCGTGATGAGGCGGGTGTCGACGCGCGTGATATCGCGCATGATGAGCCGCTCGATGCCGCGCGCCGCGACACGCGCCGCGAAACACTTCGGAAGACGCGCCGCGCGCGCCATCGCCATCGCCATCGCCATCACCGCCGTCGATAGGGCGGGAATCCGCTTGCGTGCAGTTCGCGCTTGAGATTGCCCGAGAGGAGCGGGCGGAAC
>JBIIYI010000304.1:0-4121 GCA_044346895.1 Phycisphaerales bacterium | reverse complement strand
GCGCGCGGCTGCGATCCGGACGAGGCGTTCGTCGCGTCGCTCGTCCAGGACATCGGCATGGTCGCGCTCTGGCGCGCGTACGGAGACCGCTACCTGCAGGTCGTCGAGCTCGCGAAGGGCGATCATCGCCGGCTCGCCGCGATCGAGCAGCGGACCTTCGAGATCGACCACACGATCGTCGGCGCCGAGATGCTCGCGCGCTGGCGATTTCCCGAGGAGGTCGCGGAGGCGGTGCGCTGCCAGCACCGCTCGCACGAGGCGTTCTCCGCGGCGGCGCGGCTCGCGCGCACGGTCGAGCTCGCGGGCACGGCGGCGTCCGTCCTCTCGACGACGAAGCCGCACGGAGAACTCGCGCGCTTCCGGCGCGAGGGACAGGATTGGTTCGAGATCCGGCCGGGCCCGATGACGCTCCTCCTGCAGCGGATCGCGGACCAGGCGGACGAACTCTCCCGCGCGTTCGGCCTCGACACCGGAGCGTCGGCGGACGTCGACGCGATCCTCCGCGCGGCCGAGGACCTGCGCCGCGGACAGGGACTCTCGATCCCCGAGTTCGAGGCGGATCCCGAGGACGTGCCGGTCACCACGCCGCGTGGATTCGCGTCGATTCCCGACGCGCGCGCGTTCGGAACCGAACTCGAGGCGGCGTTCCACGCCACGTCCGGCTGCGCGACGCGGAAGTGCGACGGTCGCAGCGGCATCGGCATGATGCTCGTCGGCATCGATCGGGCGAAGTCGGTGCAGGACGCGTTCGGCACGAAGGGACTCGAATCCGCGCTCGACCGCGCGCTCGATGCGATCGTCGCGATCGGCGGCGGCGATGTGCGCGCGTTCCGCTTCGTCGGCGCGGAGATCGCGGTACTTCTTCCGCGCACCGACACCGAGGAACTCTGCCGGATCGCCGAGTGCGTCCGCAGGCGCTTCGCCGAAGGCATGGTGCGGTGCGAGACCGCGTCGGGCGCGGGCTTTCCGGCGACCGTGTCGATCGGTGCCGCGATCTACGAGCCGGATCCCGAACTGCAGCGCGAGAGCGAGATCTCGACGCCCGACCAGCTGGTGAGCGCGTCGATGTTCGCGCTGACGAGCGGTCGCCGCGTGCGGAACCGCGTGGTGCTCTTCCGACGCGAGCACGCGCAGGCCGAAGGCTCCGCGCACGCCTGAATCCGCGCCATCGCGACGAGGATGCGCCACGCCGCGTCGGTGTCGCCTCGCGATCAGCCTCGAGATCCGCGTCATCCATCACGGACGAAGCGTCGGCGTGCGCGGAGATCCGGGTGTCGCCGTCCGTCAGTGCGTGCCGTGATGCGAAGCACCCACGTCCGCCTCAGCCACGTCCGCCTCAGCCACGTCCGCCGCATCGCCGCCGTCCTCATCTTCGCCTTCTTCCTCCTCGGGAAGCACGACCACGCGCACGGTCGGCACGAGCGGGAAGGCCGCCACGCATGCGCGGAGGTCGTCGAGCGTGACGCGGGAGATGCGCTCGACCTCCTCCTCGAGCGGCGTGTACTCGGCGCCGTAGCCCCACAGCGTGCCCAGCCTGAACATGCGGCCGTTCGGACGTTCGCTCGCGGCGGCGGCGCCGGTGGCGATCCGGCTGCGCGCGCGGAGGAGGTCGTCCTCCTCGAGTCCGTCGACCAGCGCGGAAAGCTCGCGCCGGAGGATGCCCTCGATCTCCTCGACCTTGTCGGCGTCGCAGACGGCGAAGACCGTCGAGTCGCCGGTGCCGTCGTGTCCGTCGTACGTGGAGCTCGCCTCCTCGGCGAGTCCCGTCTCGACGAGCGCCCAGTGCAGGCGCGAGCCGTCGCCGCCGCCGAGGACGTGCATCAGGATTCCCGCGGCGTAGCGGCGGTCGTCCTGGATCGACGGCGCCGGCATCGACAGCAGGATGTAGGCGCGCGCCGTGTTCTTCAGTCGCAGCACGGCCTCGGACGGACGCGGAAGCCACGCGGGGTGCGCGCGCGTGGGCGTGGACGGCTTCCAGTGTCCGCACAGCCGCTCGGCATCGCGGACGAACGCGTCGAAGTCGATGTTGCCCGCGGCGACGAGCACGGTGTTGTCGGCGGAATAGCGCTCCGCGAAGTACCCGGCCATCTGGTCGCGCGTGAGCGCGGAGACGGTTCCCGTCGTCCCGAGCACGCGATGCGCGAGCGGGTGGCCCTGGTAGAGGTGCTCCATCATCGCCTCGTAGCCGACCCAGAAGGGCTGGTCGGCGTACATCGCGATCTCCTCGAGGATGACGCCCTTCTCCTCGTCGAAATCCTTGTCGCGCAGCGCGGGACGCAGGATGTCGGCGAGGATCTCGAGCACCGCGCCCGCGCGCTCCGGAAGCACGTGCGCGTGATACGCGGTGAGTTCGTTGGTGGTGAACGCGTTGTGGTTCGCGCCGAGCTCGTCGAAGTCGCGGTTGACCTGCTCGGCGCCGCGGCGCTCGCTTCCCTTGAACATCATGTGCTCGAGGAAGTGCGAGACGCCCATCATCGGCGCGGGCTCGTCGCGCGAACCGGTGCGCACGAAGAAGCCGACCGCGGCCGTGTGCGCGAGCGGATCGATCTCGGCCTGGATCTCGAGGCCGTTCGCGAGCCGGGCGGTGCGGTGCGGGTTCATGGTCGTCGTCGTGCCGTCGTGCGCGGTGCTTGGGTTCATCATGGAGTGGTCCGTCGCGCAGTCTACGGCCACGGCCGACGCGACCGCGCCGGCCCCGACCGTCGTGGCAGCGTCTGAAAACCTCGCGGAGCCGAGCGTCGCGCGGCTCCATCGCGCACGGCGTTCGCACGAACCATGCGCGAAACGAGCCCGATCCGCGCCCGACACCGCGCAAGCCGCGCGAGGCGGCGCCGGAATGGCCTACACTGGCCGACCCATGTCCGGAGTCGAAGACACGTCGGGCTTTCCTTCTGGCGTTCCCGCGGGCGCGCCCTCGCCGGAAGCGGTCGCGCGCACGGTGGCGCGGCATCCGCGTCCGCTCGGCGGCGACACGCAGCGCACGACCGGCTCGTCGCGGCTCGATCTCGCCGGACTCGTCATCAACAACCGCGAGGCCGAGGCGCACCACCTGCGCGTCCAGCGGAAGCCCGAATGGCTGCGCGCGCGCGTGCCGGGCGGCGAGGGCTACGAGCGGCTCCGGAAGATCATCGACGAACACCGCCTGCACACCGTCTGCCAGGAGGCGTCGTGCCCGAACATGGGCGAGTGCTGGGGGCGCGGCACCGCCACCATCATGATCCTCGGCGACACCTGCACGCGCGCGTGCGGGTTCTGCAACGTGAAGACGGGGAAGCCGCCCGTCTACGACCTCGACGAACCGCGCCGCGTGGCGGCCTCGCTCGCGCTGATGGGCCTGAAGCACGTCGTCATCACGAGCGTCAACCGCGACGAACTCCCCGACGGCGGCGCCGCGATCTGGGCCGAGACGATCCACCGCGTGCACGAGGCGTGCCCCGACATGTCGGTCGAGATCCTCGTCGGCGACTTCCAGGGCGACGAGAAGGCGATCCAGACCGTCTGCGACGCGCGCCCCGAGATCATCTCCCACAACATGGAGACGGTGAAGCGCATGCACCCGGCGGTGCGGCCGCAGGCGAAGTACGAGCGTTCGCTCGCGGTGCTCGCCCAGTTCAAGCGAAACGGACTCGTCACGAAGACCGGCATCATGGCCGGCATCGGCGAGCACGACGACGAGGTGCTCGAGCTCCTCGACGACGTGCGCGCCGCGAGCGACGCCGACATCATCACCATCGGCCAGTACCTGCAGCCGACGCGCAACCATCTTCCGATCCACCGCTGGGTGCACCCGGACCAGTTCGCGGAGTACCGCCGCGAGGCGCTCGCGCGAGGATTCAAGGTGTGCGAGTCGGGGCCGCTCGTCCGCTCGAGCTACCACGCGGAGGAGCAGGCGGCGACGCTGTCGGCCGCCGCGAAGGAGACGCACGCCTCGATGCGCGCACTGATCGAGCAGGGCCGCGACGCGCGGCACGCGCGCTGAGGCGCGCGGCTTCCACCGTTCGTCGCGCGCTGTTCAAAGATCGTCGGTGACGGTTCGTCGGTGACGGCCTGTCGCTCGTCGCCCGTCGATCGTCAGTGATGTGCGTCGGCCGCGGTCGGCGCCGCATGGTCCGCATCCGCGT
>JBIIYI010000303.1:0-4127 GCA_044346895.1 Phycisphaerales bacterium | reverse complement strand
CGACGACCGTGCGCCACGGAAGGAGGCGGGGCTCCTGGAAGCAGAGTCCGACCGGGCCTTCGCCGCGCGCGATCGTGCCACGTTCGGCGGTCTCGAGCGAGGCCATCATGCGGAGGAGCGTCGTCTTGCCGCAACCCGATGGTCCGAGGAGCGCCGTGCACGAGCCGGCGGCGATATCGATGTCGACGCCGTCGACCGCGCGCACGGGACCGAAGGCGCGCGAGACGCCCGCAAGGCGGATCTCGCCGCGCGCGACGGCGGTCGGGGCTGCGGTGACGGCTGCGGAAGCCTGCATGCGCGGGATTGGGTCGGCGGGAGGGGACATCGGTTCGCAGGCGACGGATGCGGGGCGGTTCGTACCTTACACTCCGCGCATGAGACATCGCTTCGACAGTGGATCTCCCGCCGGATTCGCCGGAGTCTTCCGTGCCATCGCAGTTCGCGGCGGTCGGCTCGTCCTCGCCGCCGGCATCGCGCTCCTCGCTGCGTGCGACGGCGAGGCCCCGAAGGCGGCGGTCGATGCGGGCGCGGCGGGCGCCGCGTCCGCGCCGCCCTTTCCCATGACGCTCCAGTTGAACTGGGTTGCAGAGCCCGAGTTCGGCGGCTTCTTCGCGGCGGCCGATCTCGGCCTCTTCGCGAAGGAAGGGCTCGATCTCAAACTCGTGCAGGGGAGCGCGGATGTGCCCGCGCCGCAGCTCGTCGCGAGCGGCAAGGTCGAGCTTGCGGTGGTCGCGGCCACGCAGCTCGTCGAGTTGAACGACGCCGGCGGCGATCTCGTCGCGATCTACGCGGTGTTCCAGACGAATCCGATGGGCGTGATGGTGCATGAGGCGTCGCCGTACCAGACGCTCACCGAACTCTGGGAGTCGCCCGACGCGACGCTCGCGATCCAGGACGGCCTCGCGGACTTCGCGTACCTCTCGAGGAACTTCCCCGGCGGCAAGCTGCGCATGGTGCCGTACACGGGCAGCCTCGGTCAGTTCGCGGTCGATCCGAAGCTCGCGTCGCAGTGCTTCATCCCGTCCGAGCCGGCGGCGCTCGCGCTGAAGGGCGTGAAGACGCGCGTCTTCCAGATCGCGGAGGCGGGCTTCAATCCGTACAACGCGGTCGTCGCGACGACGAGGTCGTTCCTCGCAAAGCATCCCAGGGAGTGCGCCGCGTTCGTGCGCGCGGCCGCGGCCGGCTGGCGCCGCTACCTCGACGATCCGGCGCCCTTCAACGCCACGATGGCGAAGCTGAATCCCGCGATGACGCCCGAGGCGATGGCGCTCTGCGCGAAGGATCAGCAGCCGCTCATCGAGAACGACGAGACGAAGCGGATCGGACTCGGCGGCATGCGGCTTCCGCGCTGGGAGGAGACGGTGAAGCAGCTGGTCGATCTCGGCCGCGTGAAGCAGGCGGCGGACGCCGGCCGGCTCTTCCACTGGGACATGTCGGCCGATACCGCGCGCTGAGCGCGGAAGGGGACCCCGCGCGTGGAGACGCCGCGCACCATCCTGCACGTCGACATGGACGCGTTCTACGCGTCGGTCGAGCAGCGCGACGACCCGCTGTTGCGCGGGAGGCCGGTGCTCGTCGGAGGCCGCGAGGGGCGCGGCGTCGTCTGCGCGGCGAGCTACGAGGCGCGGAAGTTCGGCTGCCGCAGCGCGATGCCGATGTCGCAGGCGATGCGGCTGTGCCCCGTCGCGGCGGTGGTGAAGCCCGATTTCGCGAAGTACACGGCGGCGTCGCGCGCGATCCGCGCGATCTTCGAGCGGTACTCGCCCGAGATCGAGCCGCTCGCGCTCGACGAGGCGTTCATCGACGCGACCGCGTCGCTCGCGATCTTCGGCTCGGGGCGTGCGATCGGCGAGGTGATCCGGAGTGCGGTGCACGACGAATTGCGGCTGACGTGCTCGGTCGGCATCGCGCCCAACAAGTTCGTCGCGAAGATCGCGAGCGATCTCGAGAAGCCCGATGCGCTCGTCGACATGATGCTCGCGCCGGACGCGCTCGCGGCGCGGCTCGCGCCGCTTCCGGTCGGCCGCATGTGGGGCGTCGGGCCGGTGACGGCGCAGGAACTCACGCAGCGCGGATACGCGACCTTCGGCGACCTGCAGCGGGCGGGCGAGAAGCAGCTCGCGCTTCACTTCGGCGACGCGGGACGCTCGTGGTGGCGGCTCGCGCAGGGGCGCGACGACCGCGTGGTCGAGTCGGACCGCGTGGCGAAGTCGGTCGGCGAGGAGGAGACCTTTCACGAGGATCTCGTGTCGGTGCGCGAGGTCGAGGAACGGCTGCTCGAGCAGGCGGACGAGGTGGCGCGGCGGCTGCGTGCGAAGGGGCTCTTCGCGAAGACGGTGTCGATCAAGATCCGCTTCAGCGACTTCGAGACGCACACGCATGAGAAGACGCTCGCGATCGCGACGGACCAGACGGTCGAGCTGCGCGAGGCGGCGCGGACGCTCCTCGCGAGCTTCGCCGCGAAGCGCTGGCGCGCGGTGCGGCTGTGCGGCTTCAGCGCGTCGCGCATCCTCGAGGAAGCGGGGCAGCTGCCGCTCTTCGGCGATGGCAAGCGCGAGAAGCTGTCGAAGCTCGACGACGTGCGCGACCGGATCCGCGAGAAGTTCGGGCGATAACGCGCTCCATGCCCCAAGCGTGGCCCCAAGTGTGGGCGCCAAGTGTGCACGGCACATGCCATGCAGTGCCAGGCACTGGGTGGCACATGCCGTGCACTGCCTGCCCCACGGCCGCTCGCGGGGCCTTCCCCGACTCGGGTGCTTGGGTTCGAGCCTCCTCTTGCATGCACATCGTGTGCACGGCACATGCCATGCAGTGCCAGGCACTGGGTGGCACATGCCGTGCACTGCCTGCCTCGCCCGCGCGCCCCGGTTCTGCCGTGCCTCGGATCTACCGCGCCCCGGATCTACCGCGCCCCGGATCTACCGTGCTTCGAGCAGCTTGATGAGGTCGGTCGCCGTCGCGATGCCGAGCGGCGCCTCGTCCGCGCGGCCGCGCTCGGTGATGACGACCGCCTCGAGGCGTGGATTCTTCGACCAGAGCGACAGCGCCTCATCCGCGCTTGCCGTACGCGGCACGAGCGCGAACTCATCGCGTCGGTGATCGCGCGCAAGCACCTCGCCGACCGACACCGACGCGATCGCGCAGATGATCCGGTCGCCGTCCGTCGCTCCAGGCGCGGCGCGAGCCGCCGCACCCGGCGTCGCGGCCGCGGGCGCGCGCACGTCGAGCGGGCCCGCCGGCGCGCGCGGCACCTGCACGTCCGGAGGAAGCGTGCATGACTCGATGTCGTGCGACGCAATCCACCGGACGACGCCGCTCGCGGTGAGGAGCGCGACGATCCGCCCGTCGCGCCGCACCGGGAAGCGCACGACGCCCTTCTCTCGGACGAGCGACAGCACGCGCGCCAGCCGATCCTCGACCGAGACGGACACGACGTCCTTCGCGGCAAGAGACCGCAGCGGGATCGGCGTGCGCAGTTCCTCGTCGATCGACTCGAGCTGCCGCACCGTCGCCTCGGTCGGCACCGCGATGTACTCCGTCTCGCCGAAGCGGTTGTGGACGAGCGCGTTGCGCAGTTCACCGACCTCGAGCAGGAAGTCGAGATGGCGCCCGAAGTGGCGGCGCTCAGCCGCGAGCTGCCGCACGTACGCCGCATATCCGCGGCGGCGACCGTCGCGCGGCTCGTCGAGCAGGCGCTGCATCTCGCGGTCGATCCTGTTGTAGGCGCCCTCGAAGCGCGCGATGCGGCCGCGATCGCCGTCGCCGTTGGCGCCGTTGTCGCGTGGAGGGCGTGGCCCGGTCGATGCGTCGTCTGCGGTCATTTCGGAACTCCTTCGCGAGGCGCCCGGCCGGACTCGGCCGCACGCGCGCGCGCGCCCTCGATCCTTCGCGCGATCACCGCGCCGCCGAGCGCCGGATCGATCGTCGCGAGCCGGTTCGCGCGCGCGACGACGTCGCCCGCACGACGCGCACTGCCCGCCGGATCATCGCCGCCCGCCGACTCCTGCGCGAGCGTCTCGAGCATCGAGGCCTGGGCGCGCCACCAGAGGCGGTCGCGCTCGGCCGCGCCGATCGGCGCGAGTTCGCGCAGGAGCGCGAAGCCTTCCGCGCGATCCGGCGGTGTCGCC
>JBIIYI010000302.1:0-4132 GCA_044346895.1 Phycisphaerales bacterium | reverse complement strand
CGCGCCGGTGTCGCGCGTCGCGCTCGAATCGAGCCGAAGCCGCGAGTTCATGGGCCGCCAGGTGCGCGAGTTCCGCGTCACCTTCGCGGTCGACCTCGAGAAGCGCTGGAAGCTGCCGGAGGTCGCCGCGACCGCCGCGCACGACGCGGTCTCGATCGAAGGGGAGTCAGCCCGATGAGCGCGTTCGAATCGATCCGCACCCGCATCGCGCCGATGCGCGCGCGTCCTTCGGGCGCGTCGCTCGCGTACCTCGCCGCATCCTGTGCCGTGCTCGGAGGCGTGGCCTTCCTGCACGCGCTTCCGGTGCTTCGCACCGCCGACGACCGCGCCGCCGAGAGCGCGCGGCTCTTCGCGCGCGCGTCGCAGCTCGACACGCTGAGCGCCGAGCGCGAGACGCTGCGTGCCGAGGTCGCGATGGCGCGGGCCGAGGCCGATCGCGTCCTGCGCGAGATCCCGAGCGCGTCCGAGCAGGGCGCCCGCACCGGCGCGCTGATGCGCGCGCTCGCCATCGCAGCCGGGAGCGATGTCGGAAGCCAGACGATCGTCGCGGGCGAGCCCGTCCCGGCGATGCCCTCGGAGAGCGCGTTCCGCGCGGTTCCGCTGACGGTCGAGATGGAGGCGAGCTTCGCGCGCGTGATGGAGATCCTCGTGCGCGCCGAGGCGGACGGACGGCTCGTGCGCCCGATCCGCGTCGAGATCGCGCGGCCGGGCGAGCGCGGCGGTCGCGCGAACGACGGGCGTCCGTCCGACGTCGCCGATGCCGGATTCGTCGAGGCGACGATCGAACTCGATGCGGTCTACGGCCTCGCGGAGGCCGCCGACGCGCCAGCGCAGGGGGAGACGCGATGAAGAACCACGAAGGACGCATGGAACCGACCCGCACGAAGGGCGCCGGACCCGGCGACGCAGGGGAGTCGCGGTCGATCGCACGCTGGTTCCGCAGCCGGAGGACCGCGATCGCGTTCCTCATGATGTTCGCGGTCGTCGCGTGGGCGAAGCCGATGGGCCTCCTGCTCTGGGCGCGCATCCGCATCCTGACCAGTCTTCCAAAGACGGCGATCGCGGACGATCCCGGTCTTGCGGCGAACGCGCCGGAGCACCCCCCGGTGCCCCCGGAACTCGATTCGGGTCTCTCCTCGATTCCCGGAATCCGAACCGATCCGTTCCGGATCGACCCGCACATCTTCCCCAGAGCGACTCCTGCGCCCGTTGTTGCGCCGACGCCGGAACCCGAGCCAAAGCCGGAGGTTCCCTCGGTCGATGAAGCGAGGCGCGAGGCCAGTCGGGCAGCGGGCATGTCGGCGGATCGTTTCCGTCTTCAGGCCGCGGGCAGGGGCCTCTCGACGGCTGTGATCGACGGGCGGACGTACCGGATCGGAGACGCGATCGAGGGCGACGGCGGCATGCGCTTCACGCTCGTCGAGGTGCTCGAAGGTGCGGCGATCGTCGAGTGGAACGGCGAGCGGTTCGAGCTGCGGTTGCGCTCGGCCGGCGGACGAGAGGGCCCGACGCAGGGGAGTTCCAGCGGAGGCGGGACGCGCGATTGAGCGCGGCGGGGCTCGGAGAGCTCCGCGAACAGGCACGGCCTCTGCGCCGCGCCGGAAGGGACTTCGGGGACTGACGCCATGACGACCTTCACGACGAACTCCAGCACGAATCCGTGCGACGGCAACCGTCCTCCCGCGATGCGAGCTTCCGGCGGGACGCCGGTTCCGCGCCGCTTCGCCTTCATCGCCACGCTCGCGGCGCTCTCCGTCGCGGGAGCCGCCTCGGCGCAGTCGCCGGCGAAGCCGTCCGCGCAGGGCGCATCGCAGGGCGCCGCGCAGGTGAAGCCGACGGAGGGTCAGGCCGTCGCCGAGACCTTCACCGTCCAGTTCCAGGACACCGACATCCTGCAGGCGCTGCAGATGCTCTCGATGCAGGGTCGTCGCAACATCGTCGCGTCGAAGGGCGTGTCGGGCACGGTCAGCGCGAACCTCTTCGACGTCACCGTCATGGAGGCGCTCGACGTGCTCATGCGCGCCAACGACCTCCGCATGGAGGAGATCGGAAACTTCATCTACGTCTACACCGGCGAGGAGTGGGCCGAGATCTCGCGCAGCCGCCTCAAGAAGGCGAGCCGCAACTTCCCGCTCGAGTACCTCAACGCGAAGGACGCGGGCGAGTTCATCGCGCCGCTCCTCTCCGAGGCCGGCAAGGTCTCGTTCGTCGGCGACGTCGAGAAGGGCTTCCAGCCCTCGTCGACCGACGGCGGCAGCGACAGCTGGGCGTTCCAGGGCATGCTCGTGGTCAGCGACTATCCGGAGAACCTCAAGGCCGTGGAGTCGCTCCTGAAGGAGATCGACACGCCGCCCGCGCAGGTCGTCGTCGAGTCGACCATCGTCTCGTCGAAGGTCGAGCAGAACGACGGCTTCGGCGTCGACGTCTCGATCATCGGAAACCTCGACATCGCCGACCTCACCAACCCGCTCTCGGGCGCGGACGACCTCTTCTCGGGCGACGTCGGGAACAACGGCCAGGTCGCGAACTCGGTCAACACCGCGGTCGCCGGCTGGGACCGCGCGTCGACGATGCGCGTCGGCGTCGTCTCGGACGACGTGTCGGTCTTCCTCCGCATGCTCGACAGCGTGACGGACACCACCGTGCTCGCGCGGCCGCGCGTCATGGCGCTCAACCGCCAGCGCGCGCAGATCCTCATCGGCCGTCGCGTCGGCTACCTCACGTCGACGACGACGCAGACCGCGACCACGCAGTCGGTCGAGTTCCTCGACTCGGGCATCAAGCTGATCTTCCGTCCGTTCATCTCCTCGGACGGCTCGATCCGCATGGAGCTCGCCCCGAGCCTGAGCGACGCGAAGATCGAGAACGTCGCCGACTCCGAGGGTTCGGAGCTGCCGGTGCCGAACGAGGACACGAGCGAGATCGTCACCAACGTCCGCGTGAAGAGCGGCCAGACGCTCGTCCTCGGCGGCCTCTTCAAGGAGGACACGAAGATCGAGCGGCGCCAGGTGCCCGGACTCGGCGACGTGCCGATCCTCGGCAACGCGTTCAAGGGCTACGACGACGAACTGAAGCGCGAGGAGATCATCTTCCTCGTGACGCCGACGATCGTGAAGGACGACGTGGCGAAGGTGTGGGCCGACGAGGCCGAGGAGTTCGCCTCCGCGGTGCGGATCGGCGCGCGCGAGGGCCTGCTGCCCTGGTCGCGCGACTCGCTCACGACCGCGCAGAACCAGCAGGCGCTCGATGCGCTCGCGAAGGGCGACCGCGATCTCGCGCTGCACCACGTCGAGAACTCGCTGCGTCTGGCGCCGATCCAGCCCGAGATGATCCGCATGCGCGAGGAACTGCGCGGTGGCGCGAGCGCCTCCGAGGTCGACTACGAGCGCAGCATGATGCAGCGCCTCATCGAGAGGAGCATCGACGGCGACGGCGAGGACAAGTCCTCCGCGCGCGGCGACGCGTCGGCCGACGAGTCCGGGACCGCCGGCACGTCGGCGGAAGCCGCGACGTCGAGCGCGAAGGCCACGACCGAAGCCATGACCGAAGGCACGACCGAAGGCATGACCGAAGGCACGGCATCGAGCGCCAACGCGAGCATCTCGCTCGAGACGCCGGTCGCCGCCGCGGCCGCGTCGAACAGCGCGATGACGCTCGAGGACGCGCCGGTCGCGATGTCCGACGGTTCGTCCGACGGCGCACCCGATGCATCCGACGGCGCGTCTTCCTCGCCATCGCCTGGATTCTCGGCCGTCCGCGCCCTCCCCGTGATCGCCTCGTGGTACCGCTGGACGCCCGAGTACTTCGCCGAGATGTACTGGGATCGCATCGCGTCGATTTCCGACGACGACGCTCAATAACCCGGTCGATCGAACCGACAACCCTGCTGGAGGCGCCGCGCCCGTCCGGGCGCGGTGTCGTTCACGCCGCGCCTCGCGCGGACACGCAGCACGGAGCACCCATGCGTCTCACCACCTTCCTCGCATCCACCGGACTTCTCGCATCGCTCCTCCTTTCCGCCTGCGCGCCGCGCGCGTCGGGCGTGCAGGCCCGCCGCGAGGCGGACGAGCGGTTCCGCCGCACCACGAGCCTCGTGAGCTTCGATCAGGCCAAGCAGGCCTTCGAGACGGGC